>JBCCDL010000366.1:0-6388 GCA_039030815.1 Cyanobacteria bacterium P01_A01_bin.83
AATAGTTTAAATATTACCAATAATCTTAAGATTTTCTGGGGATATGTTAAATAGAACCAAGGGCGTTTTAGGATAGCTGGGGTTGTTGATATATTTCAATACTCTGATTCAAACTTGTTTAAATATCTTAATGACTATCAAGCGCATATCTACAGGCATTCCTGGTTTAGATGAGATCTTGAATGGAGGGTTGATTGCCCATCAGGCTTATCTGATCAAAGGCAAACCTGGTAGCGGCAAAACTACCTTAGGGTTGCATTATCTCAAATTAGGAATATCTGAGGGAGAAAAATGCTTGTTTATTAGCTTTGGCGAATCAGAAGCTAGATTGCGCCGTAATGCCACTTTAATTGGGATAGATATAGAACAAGTAGAATTTCTCGATCTTAGTCCTTCTGCTGAGTTTTTTACTGATAACCAGACCTACGATATTTTCTCAGCAGCAGAAGTTGAGCTTGCACCTATTACCGAAAAAATTAGGGAGACGATTGAGCAAATCAAACCTGATCGTATGTTTTTAGATGCTATTACTCAATTCCGCTTTTTAGCAGCGGATGATTTTCAGTTTCGGCAACAAATAAGGTCTTTTGTACGTTTTACCATAGAGCGTGATATTACCCTTGTATGTACTTCTGAAGGGAGCGATCGCTATCCTGATGATGATCTACAGTTTATGAGTGATGGGGTAATTAAGTTGAGTCTTACTTCAGACAGACGTAAGATTAAAATAGTAAAATTTCGGGGTTCGGATTTTGTCAGTGGTGAGCATGAATTACAGTTGAGCGATCGCGGAATGGCAGTATTTCCAGGTTTAGTTCCCAATGCTTATCAGCGAGATGTGGAGTTGGTGGCGATCTCCTCAGGGATTCCCGAAATTGATGAACTTCTCCACGGTGGGATTGAACGGGGTACTACTACTATTATTAGTGGGGCATCTGGTGTGGGTAAGTCTACCTTTGGCATGCAGTTTATGAAGGAAGCTGCGGGCAGGGGAGAACGCTCGGTGATATACACTTTTGAAGAGGGGAAGGACACTTTAATCAAGCGTTGTCAATCGGTTAATATTCCCGCTATGGCAATGATCTCCCAAGGTACTTTATCCGTGGTTAAAATTGAGCCTTTGAAGTATACTCCCAATCAATTTGTTTATTTGGTGCGCCGCGAAGTAGAACAAAACGATGCCAAAATTATCATGATTGATAGTACTTCAGGTTATAAACTATCAATGCAGGGAGAAGATTTAATTCGTCAGCTACATTCCCTTTGTCAGTATCTAAAAAACATGGGAGTAACGGTTATTTTAATTAATGAAACCCATTCCATTGCTGGGGGAGAATTTAGCGTTACGGAAGTTGGGCTTTCTTATCTGGCTGATAATTTAATATTTTTACGCTATTTAGAAATTCAGGGCGAGTTACATAAAGCGATTGGCGTACTCAAAAAAAGAGTCTCCAATTTTGAACGCACTCTTAGAGAATTTGAAATTACTAAATATGGAATCAAGGTAGGAGAACCTTTGTCTCAGTTACGAGGAATTTTGAGTGGTTTTCCTACATCGAGGGAGGAATAATGCCAACCATTTTGTTATTGCTGGAACATCAACAGAATAAGCAGCTATTAGCTCAATCTCTGAGGGAAGATTATCATGTCCTATTGACCAAGGATGAAGCAAATTTAGCGATCGCTGGAGAAGAACTACTGCAATCGGATTTTGATTTATGTTTTATGGACTTTGCTGCAGTGCATTGCTTACGTTCATCGATGTTAGCAAAAAGAGAAATAGCTATTCCCACATTCTTACCTTTTGTATTTTTGACTACCCTCAAAGATGTTGGTATCTCAAGCGATCATTTAGAAGAATTAATCGACGATGTCATTTATTTGCCCATCAAAAAAATTGAGCTACAAACTAAAATCAGGGTACTATTGCGATCGCGTTCCTATTCGTTACAACTACAAGCCGCACAAGCGCAGTTGAATAAATCTCTGGCTCACGAACGTGAACTAAATCAGCTCAAAACTCGCTTTGTCTCTACCGTATCTCATGAGTTTCGCAATCCCCTCAATGGAATTTCAGGGATGACCCAACTATTAAAGGCATATGGAGATAAACTAAGCCCATCAAACAAAGCGGAGATTCTCGCGGGACTACAGCGCAACGTCACCAAAATGACCGCTCTGCTAGACGATATGTTAATTATAAGTCGGACAGAGATGGGAAAAATTCTGTTTAACCCAGCACCGTTGGATCTAGAGAAATTTTGTCGCGGTTTGATCAGCGAAATTCAAACAGTATTTAATCATAAACAATCGATTCAGTTTGTGTATTTTGGAACAACTGAAAAACTAAATTTAGATAGCAAATTACTACATCATATTCTAAATAACTTATTAAGTAATGCCTGCAAATATTCTGCTAAAGATACAGTTATCGACTTTGAAGTATGCTGCAAACAGCAAGAGATAATCTTTACTATTCGCGATCAAGGGATAGGTATTCCTCCAGAAGATTTACCCAACTTATTTGATTCTTTTTATCGAGCTAGTAATGCCGAAAGTATCCAAGGTACAGGTTTAGGACTGGCGATCGCCAAGGAATATGCGGAACTGCATCAAGGTGCGATCTCTGTAGTTAGTGAATTAGAAGTAGGCAGTACTTTTACCGTTACTATTGCTCTTGATTAATGCAGGGAAAGAGGAGTATAAAAGTTGCTAGTTTTAGATAGAAATCAAGGGCTTTTCCGTATATCTTGTTGACATCCTCCTCGCCCTAAAGAGCAAGAATTTTGGTTTTTAGTCTTTATTCTTTAGAACTAACAACTAATTACTAATTACTACGAGCAAGTGATCCTGAAGAGGTAGTCTTTAAACCCAGAGCGACGGTAAACTATGTTGCTTCGTTATCCAACTTGATAATTTTAATCAAAAAGTAAATTTATAGATAAAAAAACTGACAATATAAAGTCTTAAAAAACGTATTGTTGTTTATACATAAAATGGCACGATATAGAATAAAATAGACCTACTTTAATATTAACCTTATACAACTTATGACTGATATTTAGGTTCTATATATCATTCAATAGATAGATGAATATTTTCTTAAAGATAAGAGAATACTTATAGGGTGCGAAAGTATATAAGAAATACAATTTATAGATGTAATAAATATATACGATTCGCAATAAGTTAAATCATAAATTTTCAGCAGTTAGGATTATCGACATGTCAATATATAAATTGTTAACGGTTCAATTTTCAGCATTGTTAGTAGGTTTAGGTGCCGTTTTTACCGTTACTGAATATTCAAGAGTACAGGCACAGCAGCCAGATGGGAATACAACTATCGAAGAAGTTGCCGAATCAGAAGCTACTATTGGCGAAGAAGTTACCGTTAGAGGAGAAGTAGAAGACGTTGAATCTGGCGTTTCTTTTGCTATCGAATCGGATGGTTTATTTGAATCAGAAAGGGTTCTCGTAATCAATGTTTCCGAACAAGTTGTTCCAGAATATGCGGATGATTTGAAACTACAGGTTACAGGAGAAGTGGCAAACCTAGTGTTAGCAGACGTAGAAAGAGATTATGGATTAGATCTCGACCCAGAACTATATGTAGACTACGAAGAGCAACCTGTGATCCTCGCTACCTACATGGTTCAATCTCCTGAAATAGATGAAGTTTCGTCAAATCCTGAGAATTACTACGGTCAAGAAATTGCTATAGAAGGTGAAGTGGATGAAATTAGAAATGCCTTTGCTTTTACTCTTGAAGAAGAACAGCTAATTGGTGGAGAGGATCTTTTGCTGATTAATGCAGCGGTCGAACCAATCCCCGAAGAAGGTGAAACAGTAGTAGTTACTGGTATTGTTCGTCCTTTTGTTAAGGCTGAATTGGAAAGAGATTATGACCTTACTTGGGATCTTGATGTTCAAACAGAAATAGAAGCAGAATACTCAGAAAAACCCGTATTGGTAGTAGATCGTATTTATCCTTCTGCTCAAGAGGAAGGTATTTTAGAATAATCTGAATTTAATCAGGCGATCGCTAATAGATAATTATTATATTTATTAGCGATTGATACTATTTATTAAAAATCTCTAAAGCCTAAAACATATTGATATTGAACTAAAAAAAATCTATTCACTACGCTAGCAGTATCTCAGCTTGCTATAATAATCTCCCTGAATTTCTTTAAAAAAGCTAGTTTAGACAATACATGTTATGTATAAATCAGCCGAATCATCTAATAGTAATAACTTACCTAGTAAAAGAAAATTTGCCCGTACTTTTCGGATTTTGAGCCGTATTAGCTATTGGATTCATTTAATTTTGGGCATAGTGTCGGGAGTTATACTGCTTTTAGTTGTGTTTAGCCGTAGTGCAATCAGCAGTAGTACTGGGGTAGGAACTTTTATTATTGGCTTTAGCTTAATCGCTTTAGGGTTTAGAGTTTATTGGGCTTGGCGTTATCGTAGATTGGCAAAGCAGTTGCAGTTAGCCAATTCCAATATTCAACCTAGTAGAACAGAAATTATTGAGGTACTACGTATTGGTTTGATAACCAGCCTTGTAGGATTATTTTTAGCTTTTATTGCCTCAGAAATTAGTTTGGTTTCTCTGGTTGCTAGTGCGATTACTCGCCCTCAAGGAGTAGCAGTGTATGAGCGAGAACAAGTAGTTCAAAGTGCAGATTTACTGTTAATCTTAGCTCAGTTGAATATTTTGGGCGCACACTTTTTTGGGAGTGCTAACTCTTTGGGATTATTAAGTTGGATTTCTAAAGAGGAAGTTTAATCTTATACTGTATCTTCTCACCAATTAAAAGATATTAGCCAAGTCTACAGTTAATCCTGGTAGTATGTCTTCCCCAGATAAACTGCCAAGATTACATAGTGTTTGTTGATCCTTTCCCAAATAATAAATCTCTACTTCCTTGGCATCGGGATTAATCAGCCAGCCAAGTTTTACCGAAAAGAGCGTAAAGCTCCGACATGCGGACAAGTCCTACTGTGGAGCGCGCTTGAGCCGCAGCCCCCGAAGGGGCAATCGCATCGCGATGCTCTGGGCGGTACCCCGCCCAGCGCTCTGTAGCGAGTCGTAATTATAGTATAATCTTATCGTAAGCTAAAGCGATAAAATGGTTGTCTACGAAGCCAAACTAGAAGGAACACAACAGCAGTACAACCAGCTAGATGCTGCCATTCGTACTGGCAGGTTTGTGCGAAATTCTATCATTCGTGCTTGGATGGACAAGCAAGTTAAAAGTCGTAACGATGCTTATAAATATTGTAAAGTATTAGCCGATCACCCTGAAATTCCTTGGGCAAAAAAGCTAAATTCAATGGCACGTCAAGCTCACGCGGAACGTGCTTGGGCATCAGTAGAGCGATTCTATCGTAACTGTAAAGCAAATGTAAAAGGGAAAAAAGGATATCCCAAGTTTGATAGACATAAAACTAGAGCATCAGTTGAATACAAAACCAGTGGCTACAAACTCAGCGAGTGCCGACGTTATTTAAAATTCACTGATGGCTTTAAAGCTGGTAGTTTTAAGCTTTGGGGAACTAGAGATTTGCACTTTTATCAACTTAACCAAATTAAACGGGTTAGGGTAATTAGAAGATGTGACGGTTATTATGCTCAGTTTTTATTAGATGTAGAAAGGAGGGTAGATAAAGAGCTAACAGGAGTACAGCGCGGTTTAGATGTTGGTTTAAATCATTTCTATACTGATAATTTTGGCAACAAGATAGAAAATCCTCGGTTTTTGAGGAAAGATGAACGTAAATTAAAAAGGCTACAGCGTCGTCTATCTCGCACTGAGAAGAAAAGTAGTAATCGAGCCAAAGCCAGAAATAAATTAGGTAGAGCGCATCTCAAAGTTTCACGCAGACGTAACGATTGGGTATGTAAGTTAGCCCAGCGCGTCATAAAATCTAGCGATTTAATAGCGATAGAAAACCTACAGGTACGCAATATGGTTAAAAACCACAAGTTAGCCAAGTCAATAACAGACGCTAGCTGGCGAAAATTCCGAGAATGGCTAGAGTATTTTGGTTCAGTATATGGTGTTCCTGTAATCGCAGTTCATCCCAGCTATACCAGTATTAACTGCTCTAATTGTGGCGAACCAGTAGTCAAAACCTTAAGTACTCGGACACACTCTTGCCATGCCTGCTTATACGTCGCCGACAGGGACGAAAACGCCAGCATAAACATTCTAAAAACTGGCTTAAAACAACTATCAAATACGGTGGGGCGCACCGAAATCAACGACTCTGGAGAGAATGACCTCTGCTTAACACAGGAAACTGTTTCAGGTAAGTCGGCTCGTCGAAAGAGTAAGCTACTAAAGTGATTTAGTGAATCCCCTTCTCTTTTAGGGAG
>JBCCDL010000367.1:0-6378 GCA_039030815.1 Cyanobacteria bacterium P01_A01_bin.83
ATCAATAACCAACTCAAGAGCATTGTTGCTGAAAAATTAGTTTATTATCTACCCATCGAGCGATCGCAGTAAAGTATACTTTGTAGCTAATTGTTATTTTGCATTTTAAACTTGTAATTCTGCTCTAGCCTTTTGGAGAACTTTGACCGCAGATTGGGCAAAAACCACAGTGAGTAATAGCCCTAAAATGAAATCTGGCAAAAACGAACCAGTTAGAAATACCAATTCATTCGCGAAAGAGAGCATATTATTATGCAAAGAAAAAATGAAGATGGAACAATTACACCTCTAGTTATGCCTAATCATTTCAAGATTAAAAGTGGTACGCTAAAAGCGATTTGTACCTAGATTGATATTTCGAGAAAAGAATTTTTAGAGGCATACGATCAAAGCTAATCAAGATAAAAAGATGTTTGACTTTGCATTATTGAGAGGCAAAACGTTATTTTGAGTTTTTCTGGTGGTAGCGATTACGCGACCCGTAGCCTTCGGATCGCGTTTATTTTCTGCAAGCTCGTTATCATTATCAAAAAGGTGATTGAATGTATTTATAGTGCGATCGCTGTATTTTTCAAACTACAGAGCTTAAGTAATGCGTAGCGAAGCACAGCCCCTATCGGGGCAAGCACGGCGCGGATGCGCCATCGTCTCCGAAGGAGACTGGGGAAGCTCTGCTTCCCGTCCTAGCGGCGCATTGGGCGTAAGCCCTGTCCGTTAAGCTTGTCGCTTTTCCCTTCAAAACAATGCAACTCACTCTACATTCTTATTTAAGCCGATTAAATTCTTCTTCTGTAATTCCCATTTGCTTGAGGATTTCTTGAAATAACCAACTACCAATTTCAGCCTTACCATGAATGGGAATAGTAGTCGCTCTCCCATCAGGATGTTTCCAGCGTGCATGAGAGCCTTTTTGTCTGGCTTTATTAAAACCAAGCTTTTTCGCAACTCGTTCTAATTCTTTGGCTTTAGCTGGCATTGTTAACAACTAATTCAACATCCAGGGGAAGAGAACGTCCCATTTCTTGATATTCTTCTAAGATCATGGCAAAAACATTATCTAATTCTGCTTTTGCTGCTTCGGCTGTTTCTCCCCAAGCGTGACATCCTTCAATTGCAGGTACATAAGCTACAAAAGTATTATTATCGTCGGGACGAATGACAATTGTGTAATCTTGTAGAGACTTCATTGGTTATTCAATTAGCTGAAATGTATTTTCAATTATAAAAGAATTTAATATATGGGTAGTACTATCGCATTTATTTTCTGCAAGCTCGCTATCATTATTGAAAAGGTGATTGAATGTGTTTATAGTGCGATCTCGCTACTCTTTAAAATAATCTTACTCTCTTCGTGTCTCTGCGTCTTTGCGTGAAATTAAAACTATCTAATTATGTATGTGTACTTTTCTAAATCGTACCTTTTTAATAGAATATTTTGGGAAAAATATAAACTAGTACGTAATTTTTATATCATCACAATTATATAAAGGTTCAATTATGGATAGTGAAGAACTAATAAGACTTTACCAAGAGGGACAGAGAGATTTCTCGAAAGAATATCTACGTAGTACTAGTTTTACTAATTGTAATTTGGATAGTGTCGATTTTAGTCAGGCTAATTTAAAATTTGCTAAATTCTACAACGCTAATTTGAGTAATGCCAACTTTGCAGAATCGGATTTATCAAAGGCAAAATTTAGAAATGCCAATTTACAGAATGCAGATTTGAGTAATGCAAAGCTTCATAAAGCTGATTTTGAATCTGCCAATTTAAGTAATGCTAATCTAGATAATGCCGATTTGACATGGGCAGAGTTAATCGATGCAAATTTGGATGGCGTGGATATTAGTAAGGCTAAAAATGCAGTAACTATAGCTAATATCTCTCCTCCTAAAGAAGATAATCCTAATTTTAAGTTATTGTCTTCTCTAAAAGAAGCAACATCCGACATAAGTTTTTCCAGTGAAGGATATTATCCTTATGAATTCTTTATCTGGGATAAAAAAATAAGTGGGAGCTTTTCTATTGAAAAATTAATCGAAATAGTAGGTCATGAGAATACTAAAGTATTAAATCGCGTAAATGTACCTCCTAAAAGCTATATTGACTATGAATCTTATGAGGATATTGCAGAAGAATATAGAATAGATGGAGATTTTTATGAGCTATTTTGCGACCCTGTTTCGTTGGCAGAAAGCGATTTATATGCAAAATATCAACATTTTGATTACTTTTTTGGCTTCATATATGAAAATCCAAATAATTTAAGATGGGAAAATTATGAAAAATATAAAAAATTTGCCGATCTGATTCTCGATAATTTAACTCGTATAAAATTGTATAGAATAGGAGAGATACAAGTTCATTTTTACCTAGTTGGCGAAGCTGGTAATGGAGATTTAATCGGTATTCACTCCATATCTATTGAAACATAATTAAATAATCGCATCTCTAATGAAAAAATTACCCAATCGCCAAACTGGGTTTAACAATCGCTGGTACGATAAGCCTCACAGCCATTTTCCCACCGCCGATGTTTCTGGCAACAGGACCAATTCGTAACGCAGCCAAACCACCCATAATAAAAAAGTTGGACTTGGGCAGACGTAAATGTTCGTCTAGTATGGGTAAGCCGTTAACTATTTCTGTGGGATAAGTCTCAAGTACGTCTTGTAATAAGGGATGCTCGCAGATGTTGAATCTTGTACCAGTAGCTAACCAAATACGGTTAAATTGATGTTTGCTAGCATCGTGACAACGAACCTGCCAGAGTTTATCTTGCCAATGTGCATTGCTGACTTGACAGCATTCATCGATCCTTACTTTCCCTTCGTTGGCTGCATGACTCAATTGCAGCATCATGTCAGGAGTCATCGAACCGCCATTACGGGCTTGCTGTATTTGCTGGTAACGGGCAGACCAATCGGTTTCGGCGTGAAAGTCTTTGAGATATTTTGGTCCTAACCAACCAGGATCGGCATCAAAAACTCTTGACTGTAACTGTTTTCTAGTCATTAGAGTAACAGTTGCACCCAGGTTTATTGCACCTTTGGCTAAATGTCCGCTAGTTAAACCACCACCAACGATTAAAATATGCTCTCCCCTTAAATTGAGTCGGTTTAGGTTGACTTGTTGTGAATGACATAATCTATCTGCGGGATAATCTGAGGTAATTTTCTCTACCCAATGGGGAAGTTGTACTTTACCACTTCCCGTAGCTAGTACCACTTTACGGGCAACGATCATTTCTCCCGTATTTAAAACTAATTGAAATCGAGAACGAGAAGCAGGTTTAATTGGTAAAATCTGGATTACTTTAGCTGGATAAACCTTATCTGTTAACTTCCAGCGATGAATTACCTCATCACAAAAATCATTAAATAGCTCTGTTCCTGGTCTATCGTAGGGCGGAAACAATTCACTATGTCTATGTTCGGCAAAGGTTCTTAATTGATGGGGATTGGGATCGGGATGATGAACGGCGGGAGAACGAAGATAAGGAATTTGTTGTGCCTCAAACTGTTGCTGCCATTGATTCATCCAGGTTTGACTGGGATCGAAAACTAAGAATTTACGGTAGTGCTTTGCGCTTTTTTGTAACAGGTGGGTAGTTAAAGTAAGAGCCTGAACTCCTGCGCCAATAATAGCTAGGTCTATATAGTTGGGTAATTTCACTCGCGGAAAATAATGATAATGATTATCTTTCTAAATATATGATAATGATTATCATTTAAATTGACTAGGTATTGAGGTAAAAGCTGCGTGAGATAGAAGCAACTGTGTAACTCTTTTTATCTTGATGCTTTTATGCTATTCGCAAAGTGAAAACAAGAAGTACACAGCAATAATTATCACATTACGCTACGCCTTAGCTCCAGTAACTCAATTTTAGCGCCGATTAATATAAGACAAGGCAGACTCTCTCAAAAGTGAATATTACTGCACCGCTTTCGGCAATGTCGAGCAACGCACTGACTAACTGCCGATCTTTTGACAGTATGTTCGGGCGAAGATCTGATTCTGAAAATAGAACATTCATACAGTAATCAAGAAAGGCAAATGGAGTCGTATAGGTATAGCCTGTATGAAGAGCGCTCAAAAGCCCTATATTCCAATTTGTAAATGCTGCTGCTGTTAACCAAATTCTATATATTTCTACCGACCAAAACTCTTCTCCGTATTGTTGAGGGATAGTTGAAGAATCAAGTGAAAAAATGTCCAAGCAGTCTTGAAGTCCTTGCGATTTTTGTTTTGCAAGTTCATTATCATTACTCTGTAGTAGATAACGAATCATCTCCGCTTGAGCTGCATAAATCTGCTCCTGCATGTGCTTTCCCAAACTGGGAAGTTGGTTAAGAAAAGAGCGTAATTTTAGATTGAATTCGGAGCAAATATTATTGAAGAATGATTTATCTATAATGACTCTATTAGTTAAACAGTCAATCTCTGGACGCTTTAGCGTAAACATCCATTGTACATAGGGCTGTTGAGCGTTCAGTATGACATTAGGCTCTATTTCTATTGCTCGATCGATAGGATAGTATTCTTCCGCAAACTGAAGCTCGTATGCTTGAATGAGTATTTCTTCTATTCCCTTTTTTATGTCAACGTATTTTCGATTCGTTAAATTTTTAGTTAGGTAAGTGAATACATCGTCCTCCATTTTCTGACTAAGCTGATGGATGAATTCAGCAGTGCGGAGAGAAAGATAAATTGGCTCTCCCAGCCAGTCTAAAAGGGGTGCTATCGATCCTTGATGCTGGAGCGCGTTTATTTCTTTGCAGTTGGTGAAAAAGTGAATTTGTGGAGCGGGTTTCCCCAGGGCAGTGTAAAGAGATTGCACTGATGCTTCTATACTAGCTCGATCTTTTTGCTTTGTTTTGTCCTTTAAGTTGACTATGCGCTCCCATTTTTGTACATAGTTTGGAATTAATGCCGACTGGCTGGGTAATACTGAAGAAACAATACACATTGAGCTTCTAAGTAAACAAAAGTTGTCGAAAGGCAAGAATTTTATCGCATCATCTCTGATAATCTCCGAACTTCAAATTGGATCTGGCTTCAATTTCTATGCGGTAGTTGACCAGTGATAGCGAATATAAAAATGTTTGTAGAAGACAAGGTAATCTTTTCGATCCCATTCCTCATACAAAGAAATACAGCGATCGTGTCTTTGAATTTTGATATGAGCGTGCAACCATAAGCAATTAATTAATTCCCCACTGTAATGTAATTGTCCGACAAAAATTGCCTTGGGCAAATTTGTAACTTTTGAATAAGACACAAGGTTCTGGTTGGCTTTGGTACAAAATGATTCGATATCTTGAGAATATTTAGAATGCTCGATCGCGATGAATAAAAATTCCTCCGAACCCCTTCCAAATTCATACGAGTCTAAAGTAATAATTTTCATTGGCTAGAACACTATCTATCTTCAAGAAAGATCGTTAACTATTGCGATCGCATCTTATTTCCCATTATTAAGACGCAATAAAAACTACTTTTATAAAATACAAGATTTACTCTTTCTATGATAAGACTACGAAATAGCAACAATGGCGATCGTCTATGAATTGCTATTCTTTGCTGGAGCGCGATCGCTTTAACTATGCTAAAAATTGTCAAATTATTTTTTTGATAACGATTATCATTATATTAAAATCGATTATAGTAAATTATTGAGCTTGTATTCAAGACAAGCTCAATCTCAGACGATCGCATATTATGACTTCTACCAATCAACATTTAACTAATCGTCCTCGTCGCCTCCGTCGCACTGCATCCTTACGCCGTATGGTGCGGGAAAACCAATTAACCGTTAACGATCTGATTTCTCCCGTGTTTGTCATGGAAGGAGAAGATCGACAAGAAGAAATCCCTTCCATGCCAGGAATTTATCGTTACTCCCTCGATTTATTGCTAAAAGAAATAGCCGATGCTGCTAATTTGGGGATAAATGGGATCGCCTTATTTCCTTTGATTTCTACAGAAAAGAAAGATAACGCAGGAACAGAAAGCTACAATCCTGATGGTTTAGTACAGCGCACTATAAAAGCAATTAAGCAAGAAATTCCTGAAATTTCCGTTATTACCGATGTGGCACTCGACCCTTTTTCTCCCTACGGTCATGATGGCATAGTCAAAGATGGCAAAATTCTTAACGACGAAACAGTAGAAGTGCTGGTAAAACAAGCAGTCTCTCAAGCAGCAGCAGGAGCAGACATAGTAGCCCCCTCCGATATGATGGATGGTAGAGTAGGGGCAATTCGTCGAGGTTTAGATGCTGCTGGTTATTTTGATGTGGGAATCCTTGCTTATTCGGCTAAATATGCCTCAGCTTATTATGGTCCTTTCCGCGATGCTTTAGAATCTGCCCC
>JBCCDL010000368.1:0-6367 GCA_039030815.1 Cyanobacteria bacterium P01_A01_bin.83
CAAAAATGCCAAAAAAATCTGGAAGAGAGCGATCGCCCGCAGAAAGAGTTAGCTTGGGTATTTCGTTATTTATTGTGGGGCTAATTATTGTCCTAATTTGCTACACCTGGATTACGGGAGACAACAACCCACCAGTTTTATTCGTCAGTCAGTCTCAGGCTAGACAAGTTGAGGGGCAATATTACGTACCTTTCACTGTAACCAATGCTGGGGGCAAAACTGCTGAATCCGTAGAAATAGTGGCACAGTTACTCTGGAACAACGAGGTCACAGAAATCGGTAGACAAGAAGTAGATTTTTTATCTCGTCAAGAAAAACGCTCTGGTGAATTTGTTTTTAGCAAAAACCCACAGCAAGGTGAGTTAACTATCAGAGTAGCAAGCTACAAACTACCCTGAAGGCAATCTTGATCAAGAATATTATCAATAGACAATTGATAATTGTAACTAGCCAATTAGTTAATTTGCTCTTTGACCTACATGCAGCGATGCGGGCGGTCATTGTTAATTGTTAATTGTTAATTGTTAATTGTTCATTGTTCATTGTTGAACCTCACGACATATACCAATCGAATTATAGGTTAGGACAGCTCTAAATCTCTCTGCGTCTTTGCTAGGTCAGCGTTCCCTTGCGCCTGACGGCGGCGCGGGGTCTGACCTCTCTGTGCGAGATAATTTTTTACTGTCATCAGCTTTGCTTCAACTGCTATACCTTACTTATCTGTAGCAAACATGATCATATTTCATATACTAACCTTTCAACAAAGCTAATTTACACCAAGCGTATTAATTTTTAGCTGGTTTGAATATCACGATATCGAGCCTGAAGCAATAGATAAACCGCATAAGCGACCAGTCCCAATGCCATCAAAGCTAGTAAAACTTTGCCAAACGGTTGCTGTGCCAGAGTCAATAGTGCGCCATCTAAGCCTTTAACTTTTTCTGGGTTATATTGATGAGCCGCCTGGAGAATAAAAAAGCCGATCATCACAAAAACCACTCCCCTCGCAGCAATACCAAAACGACTAATATTAACAAGCCAGTCTGTTTGTTGTGTATTTAGTTCATGTAAGTCCAGTTTTTTGCGAAACTTAGTCTTATAAGCTCGATATATTCTCCAAAAGCCAATTCCAATAGTTATGGCACCACCTACACCAACTAACCACCTACCAAAAGGCTGCTCTAATATCGTAGCTGTCCAGTCTTGCTTGGAATTGCCGCCACCACCACCATTACTAGAACCTATTGCTAGCAAAGCGGCGTTGACAGCCACCCCTGTGTAAGTCAAACCACTAAGGAGATAGCCCAGGCGAGCAACTAATCCTTTGGCATCACTACCTTTATCTCCAGGATCGTTAACAGCTTGAATAAATCTCCAAATTACATATCCCACCAAGCCAAAAGCGATCAACGCTAGTAATATCTGTCCAAAAGGTTGAGCTGCAATCGTCTGTAAGGCTCCTGAAGTATCAGTGGTTTCTCCACCGCCGACACTAAATGCTGCTAGTAAAGCTAATATTCCAATGGCAGCATAGACAAAACCTTTGGCAGCATAGCCAAATCTTGCGAATGTTTCCATAATAATTAATTTTAAATAATTAGATTGTTGTAGTCTATTAAATTGGAGCTATTGTTAAATCTATCCAAATACATAGTTAGCTAATCTAAACAACTAGAACTACCTAATTTAATCCCTTAAAAAGTTCGGAAACATTAGGTAAGATTAGCATTTACCATCATGATACTGCTGCACTGTTTTACCCAGTTTTTTCTGGGCGTAAATAGAAGCTAGGGGAGTTATTCGATTGACTATTTGAGAAACTAAGCTGCGGTCAAATTTTGTCCAGGGTCGGGGTCGATTAAAATTAGATATTTGCAAAATTCCCCATAATTCTTGATTTAGACAAAGGTGAGCTTGAATCAAGGACTTGTGGTTGCAATAATTTTGCTGCCAAAAATCTTGGTCTTGGTCAATTGGGCTGACATTATCTATATCTTCGATAAATATGGTGGCTTCACAGTTGATAGCAGCGGCAAACAACGGATTGGCTTTGGATATGTAAAAATCTTCAGTGCGCTTCTCGGCTTCAATTAAGTTAGGAAGCTCTGGATGAATTGAATAACAGTGAAGAATTTGACCAATACAATGTTGAGGATCTCTTAGATAAAGATAGCAGCGATCGCAGGCTAATAACTCAACTAGCGCCAACATCAGACGATCAAAAAAAATCGGGAGATCATCCGTATCGGCAAAAATTTTATCGAGAGGTGATGGTAGATCAAAATGATTCATAATTTTATCAGACCAAGGTGAATTGGAAAGAAAATGATGCAATGATTAAGATGAAGATATTCTCGCAACTTTCGCTATTATATGTCAGCGCCTTTGTGGTAATAATTTTCTTTTAACGTTGAAGAAATGCGAATCAAGCAAGTTAATTGAATTTTCATACCTTGATTCACCAACGCCGTTTTCAAGGAATGAGGAATGAGGAACGAGGAATGAGGGGCTGTGTGCGGACGCAGGTTTCGCACTTTATATGCCCCGTGACCGAGAGTTTTGGCACTGCGAGGGTTATTTCACCTGTTGGGTGTTGCTAAATCGGGAAAGACATCTTTAACCGCAGGATGGCAAATTGTACCATTTTTGATATTTAATCCTTGTGCTAAAGCCCGATCTTTTTCCAGAGCCGCTAAACCATAGTTTGCTAGCTCCAGAACATAGGGCAAGGTACTGTTGTTAAGAGCCTGAGTGGCTGTCCAAGGAACTGCACCAGGCATATTAGGAATGCCACAATGAACAACGTCTTCTGCTGTGTAGGTGGGCTGAGTATGGGAAGTTGGGTGTAAAGTTTCAATACAACCTCCCTGATCTACTGCGACATCCATAATTACCGAGCCTGGACGCATTTGCGCCACTAAATCACGAGATACCAAGATAGGAGCTTTTTTGCCGACAACCAGCACAGCACCAATTAATAAATCAGCATCTTTAACAGCCTGTTGAATTTGAGCAGGAGTACTAAAGAGTAATTCTACCCGTGAGCCAAACAGATTTTCTAAATAACTGAGACGTTCGAGGTTAATATCAATAATTTGAACTTTGGCACCCATACCCACGGCAATTTTTGCCGCTTCAGTACCAACCACGCCGCCACCTAAAATAACTATTTTACCTGGGCTGACTCCTGGCACTCCACCCAATAATACTCCTCTGCCCCCCTGTTGCTTTTCTAAATATCTGGCTCCAAACTGAACTGATAAACGCCCTGCAATGATACTCATGGGAGTAAGTAAAGGTAAGCTCCCATTATCCAATTCTACAGTTTCATAGGCGATCGCAATAGTCCCTGCTTTGATTAGCGCTTCGGTTAAATTACGTTCTGCTGCCAAGTGAAGATAAGTAAACAATAATTGATCTGCTTGCAGATATTGATACTCATGGCTTAAGGGTTCTTTAACTTTTACCACTAGTTCTTTATTCCAAGCATCAGCAGTATGGTTAACAATTTTGGCTCCCGCTTGCTGATACTCTTGATCTGTAAAGCCAGCTCCCAATCCTGCATTAGCTTCGACAAATACAGTATGGTTTCTAGATAACGCTTGGACACTATTGGGAGTTAAGCCGACACGAAATTCCTGATCTTTAGTTTCTTTGGGAACACCTATTTCCATTTTATTTACTCGTTCAAGTAATGGATCAATACTCTACTAGTTAAACAAAATCAACTGTAGTTTACATTACTGTTCATTAATCTTGATGATTACAAGTATTGCTCTGCTGCTGACTCGTCTTGTTTTATTTTGCTCTTCTAGTTAAGAGATCCTAGATCTAGCAATCCTATCTGAGTTGTGAAAAATATTAGTCTTAAATTTCATTCCTCGTTAGTTGTTTTTATGAATGATCACAACTCACAGACTGCTATATTAATCAGATTTTAGTTTTTATTATGATGATATTTGTGTTTTAAACAGATTATGATTATTAATATAATTCTTTTAAATTAACAGTAATCTAGTTTAATAGCCTAAAAAATATACAAATAAAATTATTTTATTTCTTTATAATATTAGCTTTGAAATTTACTTGCAATTTTAACTATCAATGATCAAAACCTATTTCAAATGGTGTTTTATCCCTATTAGCAAAATATAGCATTACGCATTAAGGTTAGGACACTTTTTGAACTTGCTACTTGCTACTTGCTACTTGCTACTTACGAACTAACAACTTTTATAGTGTCCTAATCAAACTTTGTACGGCTATAACTGCCATGCAAATGTCACCGTGTCTTAGGGTTAAATATCTCTAGTTAATTTAAACAGAAATAATATTAGTGGACAACTTCGCTCAATCTAACAAAATTATTAATTAAAGTAGATTGAGCCATAAATTGCCCACCTTGATGATCTAACCTCAATAATTAGGCAATAGTTACATCACCAGATAGATAAACGTCTTGTATAGCGTGAAATAACTTAACTCCCTCGGACATGGGACGCTGGAAAGCTTTTCTACCCGAAATTAGACCAGAACCTCCAGCTCTTTTATTAATTACTGCTGTTCTGACTGCATCGGCGAAATCATTATCACCAGAAGAACCTCCAGAATTAATTAAGCCATTGCGCCCTGCATAGCAGTTGAGTACCTGATAACGAGTAAGATCGATGGGATGATCGCTAGATAGTTCACTGTAAACTAAGTCGTGAGTACGACCATACTTTTCGCCAGTGGCTTTAGCTACCGCTGCATATCCACCGTTACACACAGGCATCTTTTGCTTGATGATATCAGCCTGGATAGTTACCCCCAGATGATTTGCCTGTCCTGTTAAGTCGGCTGCTAGATGGTAGTCTTGATCTTGTTTAAAAGCATCATTACGTAGATAGCACCAGAGAATTGTCGCCATACCCAATTCATGTGCTTGGGCAAAAGCCTGGCTTACTTCTTGGATTTGGCGGGAGGAGTTTTCTGAACCGAAATAGATTGTTGCCCCAACAGCTACAGCACCCAAATTCCAAGCTTGCTTAACACTGGCAAACATAATTTGGTCAGAAGGATTGGGATAGGTCAGTAGTTCATTATGGTTGAGCTTAACGATAAAGGGGATGCGATGGGCATATTTACGGGACGTTAAACCCAAAACCCCTAAAGTTGTGGCAACGGCATTACAGCCACCTTCTAGAGCTAACTGAATGATGTTTTCGGGGTCAAAATAAATCGGGTTAGGTGCAAAAGAAGCCGCCCCAGAGTGTTCGATTCCCTGATCTACGGGCAAGATAGAAAGATAGCCTGTATTCGCTAATCTTCCTGTAGAGTAAAGCTGCTGTAAACTGCGTAATACTTGAGAATTGCGATCGCTTTGCCCAAAAATACGGTCGACAAAATCACTTCCAGGTAGGTGCAGCATATCTTTGGGAACCTTTGCCTTATGATTTAGCAGGCTGTCTGCTTCATTACCCAACAAAGATTCGAGAGTGCTAGACGGAGAATAGGTAGTAGTCATAGTTATTGAGAGAAAATTACTTTAGTCGCTTAAATTGTTGCTCTGATCTACAATTTTTTATTCATTCCTAAGATAGTTTTCTGAATGTCACCTGAGAGTTGCTCAATAAGTAATGTAATTTAAATTACTTTTAATATTTCAGTTAACATCTCACCATGATTGAACCAGTTAATTTTCTCCCGCCGCTGTTTCTCTTATTCTTAATTGTAGTTGCTGCAATATATTTCAATCATCAAGCCTAATGTCAGAAATACGTGGAGTTTGGATCGCTAACTATCCCCATAGTCAGGTATTAACATCCCGAAATAATATTGCCACCGCGCTGGATTTTCTTCAGCTTTATGGCTTTAACGTAATTTTTCCTGTGGTTTGGAATCAAGGGTATACTCTTTATCCTAGTCAGGTTATGGATAGATACAAGCTACCTGTAATTGCAACCTACTATGCTCAACAGCAACGAGATCCTCTACAAGAGATTATTACGGAGGCACAGCAACGTAACCTTAGGGTAATTCCTTGGTTAGAATACGGTTTTGCTGCTTCTCATCTCCTCAGTGGAGGGCATATCTTAAAACAATATCCTCACTGGCAAGCACTTGATCGCAAGGCTGCTAAAGTAAGACATGGTGGCTTAACCTGGATGAATGCCTTTAAACCTGAAGTACAGCAGTTTCTCTTAGCCATAATTACCGAGATTGTTAGTAACTATGATGTAGCGGGTATCCAAGGTTGCGATCGCTTGCCCGCTTTACCTGTTAGCGCAGGGTATGATCAATATACAATGGGGCAATATCGAACTGCCTATGGTCAAAATCCCCCCGATAACTGTCACAATCGTCAATGGATACAGTGGCGCGCTGA
>JBCCDL010000369.1:0-6359 GCA_039030815.1 Cyanobacteria bacterium P01_A01_bin.83
AAACAATCTGAGTCTAAAGACTGGTAACGGTCAAAGACACCTGATTACGGGCGCATACCAGGAGCTAGATGAGTTGGAAACTCTCACGTCTGGTTTTGAAGTAGAGGTGAGGTATCAGAAATGAACCCATCGACTATAACGATTTTTCAAGATTATTAAAATATTCTAGATTTTAATAAGCCCATAAACTACAAATTTGCTCTGAACCGAATAAATTCACATCTTGATTCAGCAACGCCAAAAAAACAATTGGTCTGCGATCGCGTTGCTCTCAATCTCCTCACTTTCATTATTGCCAAAGCAGTATTGACGGTAAAATTTCTGGATAGAGATATCTTAATAATCCATAGCCAACACCAGCAGTACCAATGCCAAAACTAGGGACATAAATCTCTGGAGGTAAAGCGGGAAGAAATTGGAAATCTCCTAGGCAATCGTGTCGGCAGATTACTCGATTGATTTGTTGCTCGGCGATTTCGAGATATTCCCGATTGTTGAGCTGCTTGGCTGCTAGCAAGCAAACTTCGATCGCGCTAAAGTTACCACCGCAGATCTTATCTAAAGATGCCATCGGCGATCGCTTGATCTGCTCTAGAGTGGATTGCAGTTCTTGGCGCATTCCAATTGTTTTTAGGGTTTTCAAACTGCCTAGATAGCCTAGAGCTATGCCTGGCAAACCATCACACCAGCTAGGTAAAGACGAAGCGATATTTTCATCGGGGCAATAATTTTGTTCGTAGGAGATCCCACAGGTGGCTGTAGTTAAGAAAATAGCTTCTTGGTTAGCATCATATAAAGACAACAAAGCATAGCTAATTCCCGATATTCCTTCGGCAAATCCTGTTAATGGTTTTCCGTCAGCATCTAGCCAGATTTGACTATCTTTATCGATATACTGTCGCTGTTCTAGTAAATATCTACCCCAAACCGTAGCTTGCTCTAGAATTTCCGAGCGGTTGGTAGCGCGATATAGAGATAATAAACTCAGGATCGTGCCAGCTACACCATCAAAAATCCCTAGCTGAGGCTGGGCTACAGCTTCATCAATTTGCATCCATGCAGCTAGCTGTTGGGCTTCTTCAAGTAACTTAGGTTCATCAAGAAATTCAGCTATACGCACAAAAGTGTAGACCACAGATGCTAAACCTTTAGCACCACCTATACCCATGTCTTTGGCTAGCTGTTTTTGAAGATCGATACCTTCTGAGTCAATAATTTGACGCAAAGAATATAAGCTACCAAGAGCTAACTGGGCATATTTTTTATTTCCTGTAACTTTGGCTAAAGCTGCCAAGAAAAGAGCCACCCCACAGTGACCATCATACAAACTATAACCCAAGACACGAAGTTGAAATTTCTGCTCCCTAGAACTATTAATCAGACCCAACCAAGCAACACTATTTCCATGACCCCTAATAGCCTTCTGTTCTAATTTATCTCCAATATTAATCGCTTGGTGCAATATTTTCTCTCTGGATATAGATGCCATGTCTTCTAGATTGACATTGCTATTTAATTTAGCTATCTTACTTTGATCGCAATTAGAAGTATAAGAGTAAAAAGAACTTTTAATAATGCTAATTTGTTCGGCTAAATTATCATCACTTAGCTCTTTGATGCGAGTGGTGACATCATCATAACTAGAACTGTCGAAAAAATCATCGATAGTTACTTCTGAATTAATAGTTACAGCATTGCGATCAGAACAGGCAGTGATATAGGGTATGTCGAGTTGCTCTAATGCCTGCTTTTCTGCTGCCGACATTGACCAATTATCGGGTTTTTCCTCTGAAGAGATAAATCTTGTACTCAAGATATCAAGTTCTATACTTCGATCTGCACCATCACGCAAATATTTTGGATCTAAAGTATTTCGTAAGATAGAGACGTAAACATGAGTGTTAAGGAGTACCAAACGAACTTTTTGGTAATTGAATCTTGTCAGAGGGCTATCAGTAGCTAACAATACTTCTTGACGCTCTTGTAAGAAGACATACATTTGTTTAAATCCAGTAATCAATTCTTCAGAATAATTACTAATTGAAGTATCTAAATTTTCGCCAAAAGGCAGATTTTGGTTGAGAGGAGCTTTTACTTCTACTTCAGAAAGCGTCATACTATCGGTGTTGATGTTTTGCCACCTGAACCTTCGCAGAGATACTTCTGGATTGTCAGCTCCTAACCCAGAAACATCTAATATTTTCCCCTCATTATCCTTATGAGTAACTGCTATTTCCACACCAGGAAGTAAAGCACTAGCTAATACAGAACCATAAAATCTATTCTGAGCTATTTCCACTGCTTCGGCATCATTTGATGGACTCCAAGGTCGATGATGTAACAATGTTTCTAGGTCAACTAAAACTGGTTGCTCGCCAGAGGCAATTAAATTTTCTTGATGACAATCTGTCCCTCTAAGTGCATAAACCAAACATAATATCATTCCTGCCCGTTGATAATATCTTTTAACTGCCTCTCTATCTTCACAAGGTAAAGGTTCAACAAATTCAATCCAACCATAGTCAGCAGAATTTAAAATTTTGAGAGTCTTGAGAGGTAAAAGACTTTCTTGCTCGTTAATCCAAGTTACAAACTTAAAATATGCTTGTTCGAGGTTAAGCTTTTTGGGCTTATATACTAGTTTCAAATCTGATGAAAATTTAATAATATAAACCGAGTGACCATTATTATGTAGATCGGAAAGTCCAGCCTGAATATCAACAACTTTGCCTAGTTTTCTTCCTGAAGAAAAAGTTGTACCAATCCGCTCCCAATCAGAATTTAGTCTCTGTAAAAATTCCACATTAGTATCAATCCAAAAATCTGTAGCGATCGCTGCTAGTCGAGCTAAAACACTATATTCTTGAAAAAAATCTAGTAATCCATCTGCTAATAAGTTTTCGATAAATTGTTGATACAATCTAGTTGAAGAATTAGATTGTAATTTGTTAATAACATGAATCAGTTGAGAACCATTATAGGCACGAAACAGAGAAAATTCTAAGTTTAAAGTCTTATCAAAAAGACTATTTAGTTGCCGTAACAAGTCTGATTGTAACTTTATATAAGCACCACTTTCTATAAAACTAAGGGTCAAACCAGCTCTTTTCTCTAGTTTATGCTTGGCAACTTCTACAAAAGCTAAATATATTTCTACAAATGGAATCGGTTTTTCGCGCTCTAAATAAGGATATTGTTGATATTTGCCTTCTTGAAAAATAGTTTGAGAAATCTCCCCAGCAAGCTCCATTGCTTTTTGCAGGGTATCTGTCCAACTTGGTAAAGAATCTCGATTGGTTAAGTCAACATCCCCTAAAATAGCAGCAACTGCATTATAATCCCAGCCATCCCAACCTAAGCGTTTGGTAAACTTTTGAAGATCGCCTTTCGCAATTATCTGACACCATCTTTTCAATCTAGCATCAACGATCTTTGGTTCTGTTTCTGCTTTTCTAGGAGTAAATTCTCTTTCCAAGCGCTCTGAAATTGTACTGGCTTTATCGACAATTTTAGTTATGTCTTTTGTCGAGATTTTAATAGATAATGGATTGTGTAGATTTGGAGCAGTTGAGGCTTTTGCTTGAGAAGTTAATGTAGAGACTTCTTGTGACATTATATTTAGGATATTTAGGTGTAAATGGATTATGAACTATTATTTATCAACCAGCTTTTCGCTCTTATACCATTTCTCCTTGAAGTTGCACTCTTTTTTTGAAGTTTTGATCTCACGCAGAGGCGCAGAGACACAGAGAAGTTAAATCTTATTTAGTGCATTGTTATAGAGAATTAGTATTAGCTTTTAGCTCTTAGCTTTTAGCTGCCAGGTTCTCTGGATTTAAAATCTGAGAGACGCGCTACTTTTGATTAGCTATATTGATAGACAACTTTACCAAATCTATCTCCAGCATTATAAGTGCGATCGAGAAATCCTCCTACTTGTTTACCAGTAAAAACCGAGTCGATTGTTACCTTAAGATTTCCTGAAACATAGTCTTCAAGAGCATTCTGTAAATCTTCTCTGGTTCCCAAACAGTTGCCAATTATTTGGAGATTTTTCATCATTACCAAACCTATCAATTTAGAGAGATTTGCATCAGTAGTGGTGAACTCCTTTCCAATAAGATCGAAATATTGATCGTATAAACCACAGGTAATATATTTGGCATTAAACTTCATTAGTTGAACTGATTGAGCTAAATAGATATCGAAAAAAGGATCGAAAACACAATCAAATCCGCCTGTTGCTTCAAATATGGTTTGAATTGATTGATTCTCCAGCAAACTATTAGGCTTTTTGTCTACCACAATAACTTCTTTGACCCCCATTGCTTTTAATTCCTCAACAAACAGCTCAGAAGTGGTGGTGGCATAGATGTTAACTCCATACTTTTTAAGAGCATTAATTACAAATAAAGAAGTGTTGGATTTGGCAGCAGTAATTAAGATGTTTGCACCGCGACTAGGATTAAACTTACGAACGACACTATAGCTAGTTTGTGCGCCAATACTAAATGCAGCAGCTTCTGTGTCAGACATTTGGGGAGGAACTTTGATTAACTTGGTTTGATGAAAGATCTGATATTCCTTTGAACCATGATTGCTTGGTATACCTGGTTTTACACCTTCAATATCTGCATCAGGATAGGCATTATTTCCTATAACGCGATCGCCTATTTTTAGCTCGGTAACTTTTGCACCTATATCGATAACTTCAGCCACAAAATCTGAACCTACTGCAAAGAAAATATCTTCAGATTCTATAGCCTGTTTAGCTATCCGAAAAATAAGAGCTTTATCGCGATAATTACAAGAGAATGCTTTTTTTCTAACTAAAACTCGATAATTATTTTCTTCGACTTGATTGGAAAATTTCCTTTCTGGTGAATATAGTAATCCGCAAAAAACTGGAAATCCATTCATTTCTAGACGATGAATGTAATCAAAATTAGTAAGGGAATTTTTATTTTGCTTACTACAAATTGCAATATTTCTCAGCATAATTTAATTTATCCAGAAAATGTTTTTTTAGAATAGAAGGTATTGAGAAAACCTTGTCTTCCCAATACTTCAGATATAAGTTTGTGCTTAAATACCTCCTTCTCCCCCAAAAGAATAGAGGATTAGAAAAGTAGTATTACAATACTTTTCGTTTAGGGATCAGCTTGACTAGCAGCCCAGCCACCAGCTAACGTTATCACTGTCGTTACACGAGTGATGGTGGCAGCAATTGCACTGGATTTTCCTCCTCCTGCAACCATTTCAAGCTCTTCCTCACTTATTTCACGACCTATAGTTTGAGGTGCCATTGGTAAAACAAAATTCAAAGTAGTAGAATTTTCTTCCAGTACCTGTACCGATACTTCTTCTGGCAATTCCACTCCAAACTCCCGTTCAAAAATAGCTTTGGGATTGGAGAGTAATTCTTGCTTATAAGATTCATCTTTCCAAGCTTTAGCAATAATGCGAGCTTCAATATCTCGACGACTTTGGGGTTGTTGGTTAGGTTGTTGTTGGTTCATTTTCTTTTCTTACCGTTTATGCAATTAAAATGTATTATTATGTAGTGACTCCGAGACTAACTAATGCAGAAATCGCTGAGGTGCCCATTTTAAATGACTCTTTAGCTAACTCAACCACTATGCCTTTTCCACCAGCAATAGCCTCAAGCTGTTCCTCGCTTATTTCACTATCTTGAGTTTGAGGTGCCATTGGTAAAACAAAATTCAGAGTAGTCGCATTTTCTTCTAGTACCTGTACCGATACTTCTTCTGGCAATTCCACTCCAAATTCCCGTTCAAAAATGGCTTTGGGATTGGAGAGTAATTCTTGCTTGTAAGATTCATCTTTCCAAGCTTTAGCAATAATGCGAGCTTCAATCTCTCGACGAGTTTGGGGTTGTTGGTTAGGTTGTTGTTGGTTCATTTTCTTTTCCTACTGTTTGTGTAATTATGTAGTAATTCTTAGACTAGCTAGTGCAGAAATAGCTGAGACGCCTTTAAGCATCGTCATATATACCTCCAGATAAGGCAGAAATTATCAAATTCCCACCTATTCCCATCATGGAGGTAGCTATCCTCGCAGTAGTACTTCCACCTCCAGCAATTGCTTCAAGATCTTCAGAGCTAAGTTCAGATCCAACTTGAGGGCGCATTGGCAAAACAAAATTCAGAGTAGTCGCATTTTCTTCTAGCACTTGTACCGATACTTGTTCTGGCAGTTCAACTCCAAATTCCTGTTCAAAAACAGCTTTAGGATTTGCTAATAATTCTTGCTTGTAAGCTTCATCTTTCCAAGCTTTAGCAATCATGCGAGCTTCAATATCTCGGCGAGTTTGAGAATGATTTTCTGGTTGTTGTTGA
>JBCCDL010000370.1:0-6355 GCA_039030815.1 Cyanobacteria bacterium P01_A01_bin.83
CTTGAAGTTTCCCAGGCTGGGGTTACGGACTATTTTGGTAAAGCTTTTTGCCTGTCCGTCTGAATCCGCCTCAAAGATATACTCCTCAAGGACTGGAAACTGATTATCCGACACTTGGGCTGTTGCAGTCCGCAAGGTATTACCAACGAGAGGACCTATTTCAGTTTCGCTACTTAAATTTATTTTGTTAGCGAATCTTTACGAAATAATAATTGAGACTTTCAAATCTTCATAGCGTGCAATTGCCTTTTTGGATCTAGATTTAAAAGACTTAGTGGATTGCCGCGCGATCGCGATACTCTATTTAATAATGGACAAGAGGGAGTATTTACCAAGCTAGTTAAAGATACTTTGATCCATATGCAGTACCCGAGATTTATTAATTCTTCTTCTTAAATAAATACTTCTGCTGCTGAGGAATATGCCCTATAAAATATTCAAGACAAAGTTACATTGGGGGTTTTTGTTAGAAATTAAGTATCTTTATTTTGGAACTAAATTTGGTTTTAGCGTTCTCTCGCAAAAATCTTTAATTTTTGAAACTAAATAATCATACGCAGCCTAATTCCTTACTTTAAGTAGCTCACAACTGCTAAAATTCAACGAGGAACATCCCATCTGCATTTGACAATTGGCAATTGACAATGCACAATCAATTACTCTTTTTAAATTATAAGATAGATATTTTTAATGATTTGGCCGTTTAAAAAAACTAAGAAACAAATTGCGCGGATTGAAATTACTGGTGCGATCGCTTCAGATACGCGCAAACAGGTGTTAAAAGCATTTAAAACTATTGAAGAAAAGAAATTTCCCGCTTTACTACTGCGGATTGATTCTCCTGGAGGAACCGTAGCTGACTCTCATGAAATTTTTACAGCTTTGCAAAGGTTACAAGAAGATAAAGATATTAAGGTTGTCGCCAGCTTTGGCAATATTTCCGCTTCAGGAGGCGTCTATATCGGTGTTGGTGCCAAGCATATTGTTTCTAACCCAGGCACTATAACTGGTAGTATTGGTGTAATTTTACGGGGCAACAATTTAGAAAGGCTTCTTGACAAGGTTGGAGTTTCATTTAAGGTGGTCAAATCAGGTCCCTATAAAGATATTTTGGCATTTGACCGTGAGACGACAAAAGAAGAAGAAGATATTCTACAACAGCTAATCGATGTTAGCTATGGTCAGTTTGTCTCGACAGTGGCTAAAGGTCGAGGCTTAGAAGAAGAGATAGTGAGAACCTTTGCTGATGGTCGAGTATTTACAGGAGAACAGGCTTTAGAATTAGGTTTAGTAGACCGTTTGGGTACTGAGGAAGATGCTCGTCGTTGGGCAGCAGAACTGGCAGGCTTAGATCCTGATAAAACTGAATGTTTTACCATTGAAGAACCCAAACCATTTATCAATCGCTTTATTCCTGGCAGAAGCCAAGCCAAGTCAGGAATTGGGATGGCGCTGGACTCACTACAGTTTGAGTTGGCAACTAATGGTTTGCCATTATGGTTATACCGACCCTAATGATTACAAATTCCTAGCTATAGAGTATAAGTAAATTCAAGACCTCGTGTCGCCCATCGTTGAGTTTAATTCCTCATTCCTCGTTCCTTCAATTTGTGTAATCTGGTTCACAAAAGACTCTTCTTCTGTTGGCTTTTTTTTGACTTCTGCAATAATTAATTTAGTCTGGTGTTAAGTATAAAAAAGATGGCACAACTAAATTAAGGGAGAATTGACCAGTGGAATGGAAAGTACGAGGCATTCGTGGGGCGACGACTGTTGCTGAAAACACGGTGATGTCAATGACGAAGGCTGTTAATGAGCTGATTGATGAAATTGAAGCTCACAATGTGTTTAAGCCTGAAGATATAGTTTGCGTATTTTTTACTGTCACGGCTGACCTCGATGCTATGTTTCCTGCTGCTACTGCCAGAAAGCGCCCAGGTTGGGATCATGTTCCCTTAATCGATCTGCAACAAATGCCTGTTCCAGGTAGTCTTAAACAATGCATCAGAATTTTAATTCAGGTTAATAGTTTACAGCCGCAATCGGCAATCGTACATCGCTATCTCCATAAGGCGCAAGCACTGCGACCAGATTTAGATCTTCCTTTGACGAGCAATAATCTGGGAAGCTAAATTAAGTCGAATATAAACATTAAGGTCCTGAGAAGACTGCATCTTCTACATCTTGACGACCAAGAGAATATTTAAAAGAACGAGCCAGATCAGAACTTTCTGGCTCAGTATCAAAGTAGCGTACCGTTAATTCCTCCGTTTCCAAACAAATTTCCGCTTTCCAGTCTGACGCTGCTAAATGCCAGCAGTGGAGTTGCTCTTGATCCTGTTCACAGCCTTTGCTGCGGAGCCAATCTTCAATAGTTGGCAAGGTGTGATTATATAAAGGAGTGGCTGCATCTGGTAAAGTCACGTAAATTTTTCTTAAACTAATAGGATAATAAGGAAATTTTATCTTATTATCTCCCGATCTAGTTTTTCTCCCAGAGCCTACCTGACAAATCAATGATAAATGCTAAATGAATTGACCCTCAGAAGATATGGTTCCTGCTGTAATATGAGGATAGATTTCTCAAATTAAGTTTGCATAATTGAGTGAGCAATCACTTCCTTAAAGCATATGACCAATCAAAAAATAGATACCAAAGCTTTTAAACGTTCTTTGCAGCAGTCAGAGAACTATCATCGTCGAGGATTTGGACATGATGCGGAAGTGGCAGGGACGATGAATTCTGAGTATCAAAGTGATTTGATTCAAACAATTCGCGATCGCAATTATCGTCTGCAACAGGGAGATGTCACTATCCGTCTGGCTGAGTCTTTTGGCTTTTGTTGGGGTGTTGAAAGAGCTGTGGCAATTGCTTATGAAGCGCGACAACATTTTCCCACAGATAAAATTTGGATTACTAACGAAATTATCCATAATCCCTCGGTTAATCAGCGTTTACGGGAGATGAACGTCGGCTTTATTGAAGTAATTGAGGGACAAAAAGATTTTTCGGTGATTAATTCAGGGGACGTGGTTATCTTGCCTGCTTTTGGTGCAAGTGTTCAAGAAATGCAGTTACTTAATGATAAGGGCTGTAAAATAGTAGATACTACCTGTCCTTGGGTATCTAAAGTCTGGAATTCGGTAGAAAAGCATAAAAAACGTGATTACACCTCAATTATTCACGGTAAATATGCTCATGAGGAGACTGTTGCCACTAGTTCTTTTGCCGATCGCTATTTGGTGGTGTTAAATCTGGAACAGGCAAAGTATGTGACTGACTATATTCTTTATGGGGGGGATAAAGAGGAGTTTTTGGCTAAGTTTAAACATGCTTACTCTGAAGGCTTTGACCCAGATCGAGACTTGAAACAAGTGGGAATTGCTAATCAGACAACCATGCTCAAAAGTGAAACTGAGCAGATTGGCAAGCTGTTAGAAAAAACTATGCTCAAAAAGTATGGTCCTACCGAATTAGATAACCATTTTATGAGCTTCAATACCATTTGCGATGCCACCCAAGAAAGACAGGATGCAATGTTCGATCTGGTAAAAGAAGATTTATCTTTGATGATTGTAATTGGTGGGTTTAATTCTTCTAACACTACTCATTTACAAGAAATTTCTGTAGAAAATAATATTCCTTCCTATCATATTGATAGTGTAGAGCGTATTTTAAGTCGCGATCGCCTGGAACATAAGCCTTTAGCTCAAGACGTTACCGTTACGGATAATTGGCTGCCTGCGGGCAAAATCACCGTGGGAATTACCTCTGGAGCTTCTACTCCTGATAAGGTAGTCGCTGATGTAATCAGAAAAATATGTGACTTAAAAGCTATGGCAGTTGTCTAACAAAAGCTCTAAGCTTAGGGCTTTTGGCTTCAAGTTTTAAAAGTTCAATGAGGCTGAATAAAGTTAAATTAAGTCAGTTTGGTAAGTTTTAAAATAATTATTTTATGAAACTAAAACTTAAGCTGATTTTAGGGACATTCCTCGCGATCGCTACTGTTTGGTTAATAAAGTTTAGCTACCCTGCTGATTCACCAGTTAATTGGTATATCGGTACTATCAAAAGCGAACTTTGGGCAATGAGCCAAATTAAATATAGCTCTAAGGTTAATGAGCCAAAGTTAAACCAGGGGGCAATTATGACTAATTTTAATCAGGCGAACGCTAATGCCAAAACAGCTTCAGATCAGTCTTTAATCTCAGACAATTTTCCTCTGGGTTGGTACGATAGCGTATCTAATCTAGATACTCCCGCTCTGATTGCAAATGAAGGCATGAATATAATCATGCCTTATATTGGCGAAAGCAGTATTCAGGAGGTGAAAGCTTATCTCGACCAGGCTGCCGCAGCAGGCATCAAGATTATGGTGGAAATTCCGCGAATGGAGGTCAGGCGAGATCATCGTTGGCTAATTACCCAGTTTGTCAAGAAATTAAAAACCCATCCTGCTGTTTATGGCTGGTACTTATTTGATGAGCCAGAATTTATTAAATTGTCGCCTCGAATCTTAGAGCGAGTATACAAAGCGATTAAAGCAGAAGATCCTCAACACACCGTCGCTATAGCTTTTGGTAGACCCCTCTACATCAGAAAATATCTCAAAGCTTTAGATACACTCATGTATTTTAGATATCCGATTATGGATAATTCTCCTGAATTTAGTGGTTTAGAGAACGGTGTCTTCAGTAAGCTGCTAAATAATGTTACGGCAATTGCTTCCAAGCCTCGTGATGTTTGGTTTATCCTTCAAGGCTATGGTCGAGATAAACATGGTCGCCAAACTAAGTTTAAGCGTCGTTTACCTACTGCTGCTGAATCGAGATATATGGTCTATAGTGCAATTCTGGCTCAGGCAGATGGCTTATTTTTTTGGACTCATTATCGCTCCCAACAACAGTGGATTGACTCGGTACTAACGCCTATCATTCAAGAGCTGAAAGATTATTTACCTGCCATTGCTAATCAAACATTTAATAGCGGAGTAAGTAAAAATATAGCTGTGAATAATTCCCAGATTCAAGCCAGACTTTACCAAAATTCAACCACTCAAGACTTACTATTAATAGCGATCAACCATAGTAAGCGTCAAATAAATACAGCGATCGCCATAAAAGAAAACACCAAAGTTAACCTCGCTCAAATTTTACCCGCCCATGACTCTATTAATTTTGCTGGTGGGGTATTACAGGCTGTTTTTGAACCTTATGACGTACATATTTATCAGTTAAAGTAATCTTTGTTTTGGCAGATATAATCAATGACCAATCAAAAGTTTACTGAGTTGTTATCAAATCAAATTCCTCTAAGATAAATTTTAGTGATAGATGAAAACAATAATTAAATCAAAAGTCAAAAATTTTATAGCCTCAAATGAACTTGTTGCTAATATGTTCTATGCTCTATTTAAAGAACAAGTATCGATCAAAGTTCAGGATAAAAATATTAGCTATTACATGAGTCCCTTATTTGGTCGCTCTTTGGTAAGCATAGACATAAATGGAGAATATGAAGGACCATTTTTAGCTCGTTTAATTGAGGATCTACATAATTTTCCCAATCAAGAGCAAATCTGCTATTTAGATATCGGCGGCAGTTTTGGCTTTGATATTTTAGTTTTAGACTCGTTTTTAGAAGAGGCAGCTACTTGCTATACATTTGAACCAGATAAGTTCAGCCAAATTTATCTCAAACGTAATGTTTCAGGAATACCGGTCAAAATTATTGATAAATTTGTCGGGTCAAAATCTGATTGTAATTCTATTTCCATTGATGATTTTTGCGAATCGGAAAAAATCGTCCCTACTCACATCAAAATTGATATTGAGGGAGGGGAAATATATGCTCTGAAAGGAATGATCGAGACTCTTAAAAAACATAAGCCTCGACTATACGTTGAAATGCATGAAATTTTTATTAGAAATCGCTTGCACCAAGACCAATCAGCAATTGAAGAATTTTTTCAAACTTTGACTGACTTGGGATACGAATTAGAATTTAATTCTCACCACTATCCACTATTTGCAGGTAAATCTAATGTTTATGACTACAGTTGGTTGACAGAGAAACCCAACGATCAACTCTATGCCGTTATAGCTAGGTAGCTAAAAACTAGTCAGGGGAATGGGGACTGGTGACACTGGTGACTAGGGATTGGGGATTAGGAAAATACATTTTTCAAGTAGCTATATTTGTTTTGCGTTTTTTTATATGAAATAGAAAAATCAAGCAACAAAAAAGGTGAGCGAATTGCCCACCTTAAACTACAACTATGAAATTAAATGTTGTCAATCAAATTAACGAGTTGCTTCAACTAATACTTGTTCTTGAACAGCGGTAACTGTAGTA
>JBCCDL010000371.1:0-6352 GCA_039030815.1 Cyanobacteria bacterium P01_A01_bin.83
ACAGAAAATGGGCAAGATTCTAATTTAGCTTTGTTCATTCATATGGGAGATTTGCACTATAGAAACGATTTACCTTTTCTCGGTTTAAAAGAAGAGTACCTGGATGATTATCGACATAATTATGATTTGGTAATGACTCAAAGTAGACAAAAAAATCTTTATCAAAACATTCCTCTGGCTTATATTTGGGATGATCACGACTATGGATTTAATGATTCTGATGGCTCTTATAATTTAAAATATCTTGCTAGTAAAATCTATCGTGAACAAGTACCTCATTACCCTCTGGTAGAATCTGTAGACGAAACTAAAGCTCAAGGTGGAATCTATCAATCTTTTGTAATTGGTAGAGTAAGATTTATTATGACTGATAGCAGGTTTCATCAAGACCCTATAAATGGAGAAAGTCCTCTTAACAAAACACTATTGGGAGAACGTCAAAAAGTATGGCTATTAGAACAATTAAAGCTTGGTAAAAAGCAGCAACAAAGTAATCAAGAGCAACTAATTATTTGGGTAAATAATATTCCTTGGATAGCTCAGGCAGATGATGACAAAACTGGATCTTGGAATAAATTTGAGCAAGAAAGAAATGAAATCGCCAACTTTATTAAAGACAATAGTATAGATAAGTTATTAATGATTTCGGGTGATGCTCACATGCTGGCAATTGACGATGGAGAATCAGGCTCTGCTAATAGCTATGCTACAGATGGAGGCGGTTCTTTTCCTGTAATCCAGGCAGCTTCTTTAGATAGTAGAGGCTCTTTTAAGGGTGGTCCATACAATGGTAAAAAGTATATCATCGATCCTAAAGTCAAGAGTAAAAATGGTGCAATTCCAGGAAACAGACAGTGGGGATTATTAAACTTTACCGATGATGGTAATAAAATTAAAGTAAAAGTTGAGTTGAAAAGAATGGAAGAAACATTAATTCAACACACTTTTTATTATTAGTTAATATCTCTAATTCCGAATCAATCTAACTGTTCTTCCCCCAGATCCGATAGAGGAACTAAACTTTCTTCTGGCGATCGCAAGTTGGCGACCATTTGTTGAACCTCTAGAGGAGGGGGCGGAGTCAAGCGAGAAACAATGTAGGTCACGATAAAGTTAAGCACCATGCCTACGGTGCCAATTCCCTCGGGGGATATTGACCAAAACCAAGGTGACATACCATAGAACTTAACTCCGATAATATAGCAAGCGGTAAAAGCCAATCCCACAATCATGCCAGCGATCGCACCTTCGCGATTGGTACGCTTGTCAAAGATACCCAAAATAATTACAGGAAAAAAGCTAGCGGCAGCCAAGCCAAAGGCAAATGCTACTACCTCGGCTACAAAACCAGGGGGGTTCACTCCAAAGTAACCTGCGATCGCTACAGCAAACCCCACCATAATTCTTCCTACCATTACCCGCTGCGCCTCGGTCGCTTGAGGATTGATTATGCGATAGTAAACATCGTGTGCCATAGAACTAGAAATTACTAACAATAATCCCGATGCCGTAGACAAAGCAGCCGCTAATCCCCCTGCTGCCACCAAAGCAATGACCCAAGGTGCGAGACTAGCTACCTCTGGAGTAGATAGCACAATAATGTCGCGATCAATTGTGATTTCACTAGTCGCCTCTTCTGGAGTGAGGGAAATTCGCCCATCACCATTTTTATCGTCAAACCCTAATAAACCTGTATTTGACCACTTTGTTGCCCAATCTAACTGTTCTATCTGAGCAACTGTTTTATCGTGCAAACTATCAATTAAGTTATAACGGGCAAAAGCCGACACTGCAGGGGCAGTAGTATAGAGAATCGCAATAAATAATAATGCCCAGCCCGCAGAATAACGGGCGGCACGGGTAGAGCGCACGGTATAAAAACGTACAATTACGTGTGGTAATCCCGCAGTACCCACCATTAAGGCGATGGTAATAAACAGGACGTCCAACATGGACTTATTAGTAAAAGGTTGCGTGTATTCAGCAAAACCCAAATCTAATTGAACCTGATTTAACTTATCGACAATATCACTAAAGCCAAATGCCACCTGGGGAATTGGGTTTCCTGTCAGAATTAAAGCGATCGCGATCGCTGGAATGAGATATGCCACAATCAAGACTGTATATTGGGCTACCTGAGTCCAGGTAATCCCCTTCATGCCCCCCAGTACGGCAAAAAATGCCACGATTACCATGCCGATAATCACCCCAGTATTTATATCTACCTGTAAAAAGCGACTAAAGACAATGCCAACACCGCGCATTTGCCCTGCAACATAGGTCAGGGAGACGAAAATAGCTGCCACCACAGCTACCAATCTTGCCCAAACTGAATAATAGCGATCGCCAACAAAATCAGGGACAGTATACTTACCAAACTTGCGGAGATAGGGAGCAAGTAACAGCGCCAACAGCACAAACCCCCCTGTCCAGCCCATTAAATATATCGAGCCATCATAGCCTAAAAAAGAAATAATCCCTGCCATGGAGATAAACGAAGCCGCTGACATCCAATCAGCAGCCGTGGCAGCACCATTAGCAATTGCAGGTATACCCTGATCGGCAATAAAAAAACCTTTACTATCTTTAACTCGCGATCGCCAACCGATATATAAATAGACGATAAAGGAAATAATAACAAAAACTGTTGTCCACGCTTCAACAGACATAGTGTATGTATTGTTTAATTAATATTAATGGCTCATTTACGCTGATACTTGCGATCAAGTTTATCCATCTTTATGGCATAGATAAAAACCAAAATTACAAAGGTGAAAATTGAGCCTTGTTGTGCCATCCAAAACCCTAAAGGCAAACTACCAAAACTAAAATTGTTGAGCAATGGCACCAGTAAAATGCTGCAACCCAACGAAACAACTCCCCAAACAATTAGCAGATTACGAATAAGACTAATATTGGCTTTCCAGTATGCTCTATGTCGTTGCTCTTTTAGTTCCTGGTCTTCTTGCTGCTCGAAGAAATTATTTCTTTCTGCCCGATCTGACATCACAAATTAGTTATTTTATCTATGACTAAACTTAGTGCCTCAGTCTATGATAAAAGTTATATCTCTGAACAAATTTGTAATTTATTGATACAGTTATAAAAATATTTACAAATATTAAATATTACTTGTAAATACAATTATTTAATTATAATTCGATTATTACTATCAACTGCAAAATAAATACCAGCTACTTTAGGCAAATTTTCTTTATTTAGAAGTTCTACTGTGGGCAAATTATCTAAATCAAAATTATCAATCATCCAAAAATCAGCTTACCTAAAATTACAAGTTATTAATGATCTTAATACTCTAATTCTTCTAAAATATCCTCAATCCTGGTTGCTGCATTAAGATTACCTTTACTGATTAGCTGTTCATGTATGGAGATAATCTGGGCTAATTCCCATATTAAGGTAGTTACAGCAGGCGATCGCTCTATTTCAATTCCTCTACATAAAATAGCGATCGCTTTAGTGATAGAGCGATCGCTATTATACTTAATTACATTAAGGTTATTGATTACAATACATGATCAAGAAGCTACTTTAGCTTTTGACCAAACACCATTGTCATCTTCGTCGTACTTATCCTTGATCACTGCCCAAGCCTGTTGCTCTGCCTTCGTTTCATCATCAGTTTCATCCAAAACTGTGTTGTAGCGTTCAATAAAGTCAGCCTGTGCTGCTTCAGATAGGTGAGAGCGGATTTCAGGAGATAGATCCATGACATCATTACACTTACCAGGACAAGGACGAGGCAAAGTAGAATCATTGATGTGAATCTCTTCACCACCGCCACTTTCAATCAATAACTGGTATTCCCCAGACCTGTCGGCAGGTACCTCTGCCATCAGCAAAAATTCTCCTGCTTTGACCCGAGTTTCGTAAACTGCCGCTTTCTCTTCAGGCATGCCTAAAGTAGATAATGCCGAAGCCAATCCAGCCCCTGCACTACCAGCGATCGCTCCTGTAGCTGCTCCCAATAATACAGAAGTAATGGGACCTGCGGCTACCACCGAACCGATGAAGGGAATAAATAGTACACCAACCCCAGTAAAAAGGCTGAGAAGTGAACCAAATAAAGAACCAAATACTGCCCCTGTACGTAGTCCGCCTAAAATTACATCTTTTTTAGTAATGAAACCTGCAATCCGAGTTTGAGATTGAAAGTTCTGACCCATGACAGAAATATGGTCTTGGGGTACACCGCGATCAACAAGACGACGGACAACTTGATCTACTTGTTGTTCTTCTTTCAGCACTGCGGTGATAGTGCGTTCTGCTTTATATTCTGCTGCCATCTAAATTTCTGATCTATAAGTTACAAAGATATTTCTCTGACCAAGCTAAGGATAGAGCCTGGTCAGATCATCTCTGACTAAACTTTTACTAGGCGTTGACAGGTGGTTTGGTTTCAGTTCCGCTACGGGTTCCATCTCCCTGTAAATTTTCTCCTTCAAGGAATGAACGCAGCATCCAAGCCATCTCTTCATGCTGTTCCATCAATCCTGTCAAAAAGTCAGCAGTACCTTCATCATGGAACTCTTCGCCACATTTATCGATATCTTCTCTAAAGTTACGAATTAGCTGTTCGTGATCCTGTACCAAACGATTAACCATTTCATTGGCATTAGGAAGGTCGTTGGGATGTTCTTTAATAGTGCTGTATTCAATGAATCCTGCTGCTGTTCCCAAAGGATAACCACCTAAAGCGCGAATTCTTTCTGCTGTGGCATCAATGTTTTCGGTCAATGCATTATAGTGTTCTTCCCAAAGGGTGTGTAGAGTACGGAATTGAGGTCCTACTACATCCCAGTGATATTTTTTGGTTTTGATAATAAGTAAGTATTGATCGGCGAGGTCTTTGTTAAGGAGTTCAATTACGCCGTGACGTTGTTGCTCTGTTAATCCAATATTTAATTTAGCCATTAAACTTTTAGTTACCTATATTTGCATGTCATCACCCCTATTGAAACAATTTACGTTACCCTGGCACATCTGTAATAGGAGAGAATCGTTGGTAGTTAAATCTCTTACTAGAGATATAGTTATGGCAATTCTCATTGAGATGAGGGAGAGCCACGATTTTGGGTTTTGTTGATTGTTGATTGTTGATTGTTAATTGGGGGCTTGAATGTACTCCACTATTTCATAAACGCTGTAAATTGGGACAGTTTTTCCTCTGGTATGGATGAAGGATAAAAGCAACAGCCGCATGTGGGGATAAGAGATGAAGAAAATGTTTAGAAAGAAGAAGTTAACTCAGCATGGCTGTCAGGACGAATCTTTTTACCATATTTGCGGGCGTAGACCTGAGTAAATTCAGCGCCAAAAAGCAAAATTTGAGCAGAGTAAAATACCCAAGCGAGGAATACAATCAATGAACCTGCAGCACCATAAGTAGAACCTAGGCTACCTTGACCCAGATATAGACCAATTAGGAATTTACCTACTGTAAACAATAAAGCCGTAATTATAGCCCCCACAATAACGTCTTTCCAACGAATTTTGACATCAGGAAGATATTTATAGATCAGGGCAAATAATAAAGAGATAAAACCAAATGAAACGGCGAAATTAACAACTTGCCACAAAGGGGTTAAACCTGGCAGCAGATTTATTTCTAACTTGCTAACACCAGATAAGATCGCACTCAGAACTAAAGACACTAGCAGCAAAAAACCGATCGCCAGCACCATGCCAAAAGATAACAGCCGCTTACGAATAAATTCTCCAATACCTGCACCTGGCTTGGTTTGAACATTCCACACCGTATTGAGGGCTTCTTGAAGTTGAGCAAACACCCCAGAAGCCCCAATCAGCAATACCGCGATACTAGTAAGAGAAGCAATACTACCAAGTTGAGGCTGGTTAGCGTTTGCCAGTGCGGTTTCAATTGCCTGCGCCCCCTGTTGTCCCACTAACTGATTGATTTGTTCGACTATTTCTCCCTGCGCCGCATCTTGTCCAAAAACTACTCCTGCAATAGCGATCGCAATTACTAATAAAGGGGTTATAGAAAAAACAGTGTAATATGCTAATGCCGCAGCTAATATCGAAGCTTTGTCTTGCTGCCACTCACCAAAGGCTTCTTGCAACAGCTTAAAAGTTGCTCTAATTCGTATTTGCATTAATAAAAAAATATATGAACTTTAATTGACCAACGGTCATCGCAGGCTCCGTCGTTTTACGGCGGAGTAATCTCTGACTATCGCCTCAATTTGGCAGATGTTTCACGCGATCGCATCTAACCAAGGAAGTAAATTAGTTACTAATTAGGAGAAAAACTAGCAAAGATACTGTTGGCGAAAGTAATCAAAGGGAGTTTCGAACGTAATTCTTAGCA
>JBCCDL010000372.1:0-6331 GCA_039030815.1 Cyanobacteria bacterium P01_A01_bin.83
AGATATGCCGAGGTTAGGGAAAAGGTAAGTAACCTCAATTCTCGATTAGCTAATAATCTCAGCGGCATTACTACCATCAAAAGCTTTACTACCGAAGCATATGAAATTGAACGTCTGAGCAGAGATAGCGATGCCTATAGAACCAGTAACCAAAAAGCGATCGCTCTTTCGGCAGCCTTTATTCCTCTGATTCGTTTGGTTATTTTGGCGGGATTTACCGCAATTTTGCTCTACGGTGGAGTGCAGGCGGCATCAGGAGCATTGGCAGTCGGGACTTATAGTGTCTTGGTATTTTTAACTCAACGCTTACTTTGGCCCTTAACCCGATTGGGACAAACTTTCGATCTCTATCAAAGAGCCATGGCTTCGATTACCCGCGTCCTAGATCTACTCGATAGTCCCATTGCGATTCATTCAGGGGAGAAAGCCTTACCCCTATCAGCAATCAAAGGAGAAGTTAAGTTAGATCATATTACCTTTGCCTACAATCAGCGATCGCCAATTATTACTAATCTTTCTCTGGAGATCCCCGCAGGTCAAACTATTGCGATTGTCGGTGCTACTGGTTCGGGAAAAAGTACTTTGGTCAAATTGTTACTACGACTATATGAGGTGCAATCGGGCAAAATTACCTTGGATGGTCAGGATATCAAAGACATCGTACTGTGGGATCTTCGTCGCGGCATTGGCTTAGTTAGTCAAGATGTTTTCCTGTTCCACGGTACAGTTAGAGATAATATTAGCTATGGTTCTCCTGATGCGACGATTATGCAGATCCAAAAAGCGGCAAAAATCGCTGAAGCCAGTCAGTTTATTGAAGAATTACCCCAAGGGTATGACACCATAGTGGGAGAAAGAGGGCAAAAACTCTCAGGGGGGCAAAAACAGCGAATTGCGATCGCCAGAGCAGTCTTAAAAGACCCACCAATCTTGGTTCTTGATGAAGCAACTTCCGCTGTGGATAACGAAACCGAAGCAGCGATCGCTCGTTCTTTAGAAAAAATCACCCAAAATAGAACCACAATTGCGATCGCCCACCGTCTGTCTACCATCAGACATGCCGATCGCATCTATGTCATGGATTATGGACAACTGATCGAGCAAGGAACCCATGAAGAGCTATTGGCTAAAGATGGCGTATACGCTGGATTATGGCAGGTACAGACTGGCTCCCGACCAGATAAGCAGTTGATTGGCTAATTAACATGGGTTTGGGTTAACAAGATTGATCTGTTGAGATAGCTCTAAGCTTTAAGCTCTAAGCATTTTAAAGATTTTTTACAGGGCTAATTTTTTCAATTCAATCAACAAACTAGCTATAAGATTGACGAGTGACCCCGCGTCTTCGTAAGTCACTAGGGAACGCGCGAGTTTGACAATAAACGTAATATGAAATCAAAAAAAGAACGCTAAGTATTAAACAAAAGGACTGAGTAATGAGTAATGGTGCGACTTGTTGGGTGCTAATCAATAAATTGAGAACCACCCGTTGAGAACCTAGATATCTGAATAACTAATGTAGCTAAGGAGTGAAATTCCTGTCATTGTGCTGCCAATTGACTCCATCTTCTGTGTGCTGAAAAGTAACATCGTCTTGGTGCAAAGCCAGAAGAGAAGGGGATAGCTTCTAGCCTTGTTTGAGGTAACTCCCCCAGGGTAGATGCTTATGGTTAACGTGCATACGCTAAGGCGGAATCGGTTCGTTAATTACAAGCAGTGAAAAAGGCGCTCTACACTGCACACAAAATGTGGATGGGAGAATGTTCTTTAATTGCATTACGTTAAAGAAGTAGCCAAATAAATCTTCTCCTCGGACTTTTTACCCCAACCTAAAAGCATCGCAATTAAGCTACATTGGAACAAGAAAACCTCGATCTTCTCTTACCTTGAGAGTAAGTAGCCAGATGTGAAGCGGATGAAGATTGAGAGTAGGATGTGGTAAAAAGCCAAGGTCTTGCTGTAATGGTGAGAATATGCAGACGTATCACCCCTAGCTTGAATAGAGTATTGAGTATTTCTGTTATGCCTAAGACGCAGCTTCTAGCTAGCGTGGAATTAGTAGCGTGCGCGCACGCTACGTCAGGAAAGAAAATAATCTCAAACAAGCAGCAAAGGATTTATCCGCATGCAGTAGCCGTGTGCGGTGAAAGTCGCACGCACGGTTTTGAAGCAGAGGGTAGTTCGGTGACGAACTGCTCGACTATAACGGTAATGGGTAATGGGTAATGGGTAATAGTGTCCTAAGACAAGTGCGTATTGCTTAAAATAGTTTAGTAAAACCCGATCTTACTTTAACTTTGATTTTAATTACGTTGTTTTGCAAACGCATCAACATATTTTTATCTAATTGATTCTGGGCATCATCTTGGGCAAATAAAACCCAATCAGGTATTGTAGAAAGTCTTAGTTTGAAGATTTGTGTCTCATGTTAAAAATGATTTAAACAATCTTCAAACTCGATTTTTCTTAACTATTCTTGTTTTTCCTGATACATAATTAAAAACAATCTTGCACGCAAACTTTAGTCTAACATTTTTGTAATCTGTTATTTGGTCATTTTTCAGAAAAAAAGTAACAATTAGGTAAGTTTGAGCAAGTATCAATATATTTCAGAGCAGTTACAGATAATGATAACTATAGAAGAAGCCTTATACCTGGTTGATAATGCCATTAAACCAGAAAGATTAAATTCTATTCAAGAACTAATATTGACTCAGTGCTGGGCTGGCAAAACTTATCAAGAAATTGCTAACGCTTCTGGCTATGATGCCGACTATGTTAGGGTGGTTGGCTCTCGACTTTGGCAACTCCTCTCCGAATCTTTTGGGGAAAAGATCACCAAAAATAACTTTCGCTCAATTTTACGACAGCAGATCTCAAAAGTTGAGTCAAAACCCAGTGCAGGAGGAACTATTTCTGCTTTAGAATTGCCGAACACTCCTGTGCCATTGGATTCAGTTCTTTATGTATTCCGTCCTCCAACTGAATCTCAGGCATTTGAGGAGATTGTTAAACCAGGAGCCTTAATTCGTATCAAAGCCCCGCGTCACATGGGCAAAACTTCTTTTGTAATGCGAATTTCAGCTCATGCTCAGTCTCGTAGTTATCGTACCGTAAGATTGAATTTCTTACAGGCAGAGGATGAAGTTTTGGGTAATCTAGAGCGGTTGTTACGTTGGTTCTGCGCTAATATTACCCTCCAACTAGGTTTTGACTCACTACTGGATGACTACTGGGATGAAGATTTGGGGTTCAAGGTTAGCTGCACCACCTATCTCCAGGGATATATTTTAGCGCAGCTAGATAGTCCATTGGTGGTTACGATTGATGAAGTAAATCGGCTTTTTCGCTATCCAATGGTGGCTCAAGAATTTCTGCCTCTATTACGCTTTTGGCATGAGGAAGCTAACAATGTTCCTATTTGGCAAAAGTTGCGCTTAATTGTTACTCATTCAACCGAAATCTATATTGCTCTTAATCTTAATCAATCTCCCTTCAACGTTGGCTTATCTATCAAGTTGGAAGAGTTCAATAGTCAACAGGTGCAAGAATTGGCGAAACGATACGGACTAGACCAAGAACAGTTCAACATTTATCCAGAGCAAATTAAGTCGTTATCACAAATTGTTGGCGGTCATCCTTATTTGATTAGCTTGGCATTTTGTCATTTAGTTACCCAAAATAGCGATATCGAACAAATAATTCAAGAAGCAACAACTGATACGGGCATCTATCGAGATCATTTGCGGGGTTACTTAGTGACCTTCGGAAATTATCCCCAGTTAGCGGCAGCCTATAAAACAGTCATTCAATCTGATCAGGCAGTAAAGCTTAATTCTATTTCCGCTTATGAATTAGAAAGCATGGGATTGGTTAAGCTAAAAGGTAATGAGACTACTCCAGCTTGCGAACTTTATCGAATCTACTTTCGGGATCGCCTTTAAATACTAGCTTCCCAGCTTTTAAAGCTATTAAAAATAATAGAGGATTTGAGAAAAAACAGTCTCAAATTGAAGCTCGGGTTAGTTGAAAATGTATCCTAAGATACTATTATTCTGGAAATCAGAAATCATGTGTTATAAAATACAATAAAAGAAAATAATAACATATTGATTATGATAAATAACATTAAATAACCAAGCTTAATAGGGAAAATATTTACTTTATAGATCTTAAACTAGAATAGATTTGGAGATAAACGTTACTGTAATTGATCCAAAACAATGATCTATGTTTAATAGTTATATTAAATAATAAATCTAAAAATAATATAAAGGAAAGTAAATATAGATCCCAAATCAAACTAAGATGCTATAAAGATTAAATTAATCGCTTATATTGCTCTAGTATTGAGATAGTATGAAATGCGATCGTGTTTGCTACAGATAAGTAAGGTATGTTGTGAGGATAATTTCGTCACGCCCCCTGCCCCCGGCACGTCACGCCTGACAAAACCTATGTGTAGCGTTCTTTTTTGAATTTCAGATAAGGCTACTAGACAATATTTCTGTCCCATAAAATATCTATAAAGAGTGAATAATTCTGCAATCAGGTACTCGTTCAGTAATGCCTTTCCTCTATTGGTAAAAAATGAATTAGAAAGTGGAAGCATGTTCAGTGTTCAGCAGAGAGCGGAAAAAGAGAATAAATTGCGCCAAGCTTTACAAGAAAGTGAACAGCGATATGCTTTAGTAGCTCAGATGATCGAAGAGGGTCTTTGGTCATGGGATTTAAGTTGCGATCGCGTAGATTATTCCTCTCATTGGAAATCAATGGTGGGCTTATCAGGAGCAGAAATCAAGCATAGCCCTGTAGAATGGCTGGTAAGAGTTCATCCTGGGGATATTACCAAATTAAAACAAAATTTAGCTGATTGCTGGCACGGAAAAATTAGCCAGTTTGAGATGGAATATGAGCTACTGCATAAAGACGGAAAATACCGCTCAATGTACTGCAAATGCCGTACTATTACTAATTCTAAAGGGGAAATAACACATTTAGTTGGTTCTCAGGCTGATATAAGCGATCGCAAACGAACAGAAGCGCAGTTAAATTACGATGCTCGCCATGACCGACTAACCAGTTTACCAAATCGTCAGTTTTTTGTTCAGAAGCTCAAGGAGTTATCTCAACTTGAATATAATCCTAATTACTGCTTTGGAATTTTATATTTAGATTTAGATCGCTTTAAGCAGATTAACCACAACTTTGGAAACGTAATTGGCGATCAGCTATTAGTTGAAATTGTCAGGAGACTAAAGTCTTGTTTAGGCACTCAAGATTTGCTTGCCCGCTTGGGTGGAGATGAATTTGCCATTTTAGTCGTCAGTTTTACTAATGCAAATTACCCCTCAGAAGTTGCGGCACGGATTCAGCAAGAATTTTCCCAGCCAATCAAGATTGCCGAACATTCGATTCTAATTAGTACCAGTATTGGTATTTCAGCTCCCTGCATAAATAATGGTTGTGACTCAAATAATGAGTCACAGAATTTAATTAGGTCTTTCCAAAATGCCGAAATTGCGATGTACCAGGCTAAGGAAAAACAAGGCTGTAATCGAGTTTATGAATCGTGGTGTCATCTGCAAGCCTTGGAAAAGAGCCGATGTCAAGCCGATTTGAGAACAGCGATTGAGCAAGAACAGTTTGAACTCCATTATCAGCCAATTGTCCGACTCGAAGATCAGCAGCTAGTAGGATTTGAAGCCTTGATTCGTTGGCAACATCCAATTCGAGGGCTAGTCTATCCTGGAGATTTTATTCCTTTAGCCGAAGATACAGGTTTAATTACGCCGATTGGTTGGTGGGTATTGCGTTCAGCATGTTTACAGATGGTGCAGTGGCAACAGCAATATCCTAATCTTGAGCAACTCTTTATCAGCGTTAATATTTCAGGTAAGCAATTTTCTCAACCCTACGCAGGAGATATTATCGCGCAAATTTTGGCTGAGACGGGCTTTAATCCTCAATATCTTAAATTGGAAATTACCGAAAGCGAAATTATCGAAAATATCGCTTTAGTATTAGCTACGGTAGAGAAGCTCAAGAGTCTGGGGGTGCAGTTATCGATGGATGATTTTGGCACTGGTTATTCCTCATTAAGCTATTTACATTGCCTACCAGTAGATACCTTAAAAATTGATCGTTCCTTTATTCAGGGGATTGAAAGCGATCGCCATCAGTTAGAATTAGTAAAAACGATCATTAAGCTGGCAGAAGTATTCAATCTAGATTTAATTGCCGAAGGCATTGAAAATGAAACTCAAAGTAATCAATTACTTGAGTTGCGGTGTAAATATGGACAAGGATATTTATTCTCTAAACCAGTAAC
>JBCCDL010000373.1:0-6293 GCA_039030815.1 Cyanobacteria bacterium P01_A01_bin.83
ACAAGAGGATGTCTATTGTCTCAGTGTTCCTGAGTACAACAATTTTGCTCTTAGTGCAGGAGTTTTTGTTCATAATTGCGGCATGGCTGCGATTAAGCTGCCCTTTACAGGCGATCGCTTGGAGGGAAAACTGAAAAAAATTCGTCATCAAATAGAGCGCTCAATTCCTGTTGGCAGATGGGGTAATAAAAACATTGAGAAGCAAGTTACTAATTGGCAGGGATGGCGCGATTTTAAGGAATTGCACCCAGGAGTACAGGATTTAGACAATAAAGCGCAACAGCAAATGGGTTCTTTAGGTGGAGGAAATCACTTTATTGAACTTTGTTTAGATACAGACAATTATGTCTGGCTAATGCTCCATTCTGGTTCTAGACATATTGGTAATAAATTAGCTCAATGTCATATTTCTACGGGCAAAAAACTAGCAGAATTGGCAAATCTGAGCTTGCCCGATCCAGATCTGGCATATTTTGTGGCTGGTACTCCCGAATTTGAGGCGTATTGGCGCGATTTACAGTGGGCGCAAGATTATGCTCGTTTTAATCGAGATGTAATGATGTCGCGTTTTAAGAGAATTATTGAAGAGTTTATTTCAGGTGGTAAAGAAATAAAGCCTCTGTTGTCCGTAAACTGTCACCATAACTATGCTGAACAAGAAGTTCACTTTGGCGAGGATGTCTACGTCACCCGTAAAGGTGCTGTCCGCGCTCAAAAAGAGGACTATGGGATCATTCCTGGTTCAATGGGGACTAAATCTTACATTGTTAAGGGTAAAGGTAATCATGATAGCTATTGCTCTTGTTCCCATGGCGCAGGTCGTTTAATGTCTCGTACTAAAGCCAAAAAAGAGTTTACGGTTGAGGATGTAATCGAGCAAACTCAGGGTGTGGAATGCCGTAAGGACAGTAAAATCATCGATGAAATTCCTGGAGCTTATAAACCAATTGAAGAAGTGATGGCACAGCAGTCTGATTTAGTTGAAGTTGTTGCTACTTTAAAGCAAGTAGTATGCGTTAAAGGTTAATAAAAAAAGGGTTAGGTAATAACGGAAGCCTAACCCTTTTTTTACTAATAACTTAAACAATTGATTATTTCTTTGATGCCATCTTAACTCCTTTATATACTCCATATCCCAAAAGCGCAGAAGCTCCTAAAATTCCTGCCACTGGCAAGGCAACTGTTGTAGTTGTAGTTAATCCTATTGCTCCTAAAATTCCTGGTGCAGATGTTGTAACAGTAGCTACCGTAATAGATCCTGCTCCAGCAGTAGAAGCAACTGTAGTTGCTAATGCACCAACAGCTTTAACTTCGGCGTTTTCCATTATTTAAAATCTCCTTAAAAAATAAATTTGAATAATTTAAAGTATGCGAGCGCTTTTTCCTTGATTACAGTCAACACAAAGAGTTTGTAAATTATCAATTTGATTGCTGCCACCTCGGGAAAAGGGAATAATATGGTCTATTTGTAATTCAATTTGTTGTGAACTACGACCACAGAAAACACATTTATATTTATCTCTGTGCAATACAGAAACTCTGGTGGATTTAGCAATATAACGAGATGTTTTTTTGGTCTTTTTGTTAGTACTGATCTTATTAGCAACACTAACTTTCTTAACTCGTTTCTTTTTTGGGTTGCTAACTTGCTTTTTCTCGTTAACCTGTTCTATAAAGTTTTTAATTTGACTTCTGACTAATTTCTGTAAATACCTAGGTTTCTGATGGCTAGACATAAATAGGTAACAACAATGTTTAGATTATTTACTATCGAAAAATGCTTTTTTAACTCCATATGCAGCCATGCCTGCAACAGCACCAAAAGTAGCAACCGTACCAACTCCAATTCCAATACCTGTTCCAGCTACTGCTAAACCCATTCCGCCCACAACATTAGATACACTTGCACCTGCTATAGCGCCACCTGCGGTAAATAATTCTGCTTCTATTTTCTTTTCTTTTCTGTTTCTATACATTTTGTATTAATCAATTATTGGAAATATTATTGTAGCATTTGTACTTACAAAATAATAGAAGTATCAGTGTGATTTAAGACATAGCCAGCAAAAATCGCTGCTCAGAATATTGATTAGTAGATGGTAACTGATGTTAGCCGCTCGTTGATTTATGATTGGCAGGTAGTGGGTAGATAGTATCAGAAAAAAGATTAAATTTATGCTCCTAATAGATGAGCGATTAATCCGATCGCTCCTCCAGCCATAACTAACCAGATGGGGTTAATTTTAAATCGTAATATAGCGATCGCACTTAAAATTGCCACAATCGGAGTTAGCCAGTCGATGAGGGCTGCACGCCCTAAAGTATAGGTAACTCCTGCCATTAGACCCAAAGATGCAGCATTAACGCCATCTAAAAAACCTCCCGCCCAGGAAGATTGACGTAATTTTGTCACCCATGGATTGACTATGCCCACTAATAAAAATGCAGGTAAAAATATGCCAACTGTTCCTGCGATCGCTCCTGCATTGCCTGCCAGTAAGTAACCGACAAATGTAGCGGTAGTAAATACAGGACCTGGTGTAATCTGTCCGATGGCGATCGCGTCTAAAAGTTGTTGTGATGTCAACCAATGATTGCGTTCGACTAAATCGCGCTGCAAAAATGCTAGTAAGACATAACCGCTGCCATAGAGAATACTGCCAATTTTCAGAAAAAACCAAAACACACTGCCCCAGCCAATAGAAATAGCAGTTGTTACTCCTCCTGCTTGTGCCAGCATTCCCGAAAACGGTAATAAATATAACCCATTAGTAGCTTGATCGCCATTTTGCCAATTTTTAATCAGCGTTACTATAATTCCCAAGGACAATAACAATAAAATTTCGTTGACCCCAGCAAAATAAGCAGCGATCGCCATAATTCCTGCAACTATAGTAGGACTATCTTTAGCCGCTTTTCGACCCAACTTCCATAACGCCTGAAGCACTATTGCTATAATTACGGGCTTGATGCCGTAGAGCAACCATTCTACTTGCGGTACAGTTTGATAGCGCACATAAACTATTGCCAACAACCATACTAAAATCATTGCTGGCAAAATAAAGCAACCTCCCGCCACAAATAAGCCAGCCCAGCCTGCTTGCTCAAAGCCAATATGAATTGCTAATTCTGTGGAATTAGGACCTGGAAGTAAGTTAGTTACCCCCATCAGATCCAGTAAATTCTCTCTACTCATCCACTGTCGTCGTCTGACCACCTCATCATCCATCATGGCAATATGAGCCGCAGGACCACCAAAAGCGATCGCCCCCAAGCGAAAAAATACCCCTGCTAATTCTTTTAATCTTTGGCTTTGATGTTCTTGGCGTTTCATTTTGGTCAATTTTCATCTACTGTAGAAAAAATTAAGTCCAGGTATCATTAGTTTTGGCGAAAATGTAATTATGGCAATTAATGGGTAGAGTACTTCTTTTCTCTACTCTGTCAAGAGATGCTAAATCAGTGAAATTAGAAGAAGTTGACAACACTGCAATCATTTAATTGCAAAATGTCCATAGTCAATAATTGTTTGACGCTCTCATACACTAGTAAACTGTTCTGGCAAATTTTTTCTTTAGCGCTAACTTTGAAGTTTAAAATAGAGAAATTAAGCCATAAGCAGCTAAAGCATTATGAGCAAAGATAATAATCTCAAAATTGGCGAACTAGCAAAACAAACAAATCTAGCTGTGGGTACTTTGCGTTATTACAGCGATTTAGGACTGCTGCAACCAATTAAAAGGGGCGATAATGGCTATCGTTACTACAGTCAGGATGCCAGTAAGCAAGTGGAATTTATTAAAAAAGCTCAGGCTATTGGTTTTACCTTAGAAGAAATTAAGACAATTCTTGATGTTAGAGATCGCGGAGAAAAACCCTGTGGTTTAGTACAAGATTTACTGAATAAGAAGATAGAGCAATTAGAGGTTCAGATTAAGAAGATGAGCCTATTTAAACAGGAGTTAGAAGAATATCGTCAAAGCTGGAGCGATCGCTCTATTCATGAATTGGACTTTCAAGAGGTTTGTCCTTTAATTTCTAGCGTGAGCCTAGATTCGACACCATCAAAATAAGCTATCTTTGATATTAATCATTATCAAGAGCGATCGCCTAATTTATTACAACTTTTACAATCCTTCTAAAGGAACTTCTAAAAATCTGGCTAACTCAGCCCCCTGATTTTCTAAAGTAGAAAGAGCAATTGGCTCCCCCACGCGAGTTAAAGGAATATCTCTTCTTTGTTTAGAGCGAAGATACAAAGCTCGTTTAGGGCTTAATCCTTCTCTGATTTCGGCTCTAACAGACTGCACTTCTTCAATAGGGAATTCAATTTCCACCTGTCGATTTTTACCTGGATATCCTTGACGGGCGATGGTAACTTTACCTGTCTCTTTATTAAATTCATTGTAACCACCACCAACATTCCAAACTAATAACAGCCAAAGATAGGTTGCTAGTAAAGATCCTGCAACACCATAGAAACTAAGAGCAACACCTTGGGGAATAAACTGTAGCTCACTGGTATCTGAAACGATTAGCAAGTTAGTTTGCAGATAACTCGACAACCCTGCTAACAGAAATCCAATGCCCCCTATGGACACGATCACCGCCCATAAAAGATTACTCAATCTGCGAGAACCCAAAATATCTTGTTTGAGAGTTTGCTGTGTGACTTGATTGGTTGTCATTACGATTATTTAGAATTGAATAATATACTTTTACTAAATGAAATTTTCGCTCTTGGTGCTTGGTGATTGTGTCTGCTGAATTCTGGCAATCACTCAATTTAGAACCAGAACTTTATTATTTTAAGATCTGCAATATGAACCTTGAGACTAACGATACAATTTTGTCTCAGGATATGATTATGTCATTTTGTAAAAATTTTGCTAATAATTATTTAAGGGCTTTCATCAGCCACGAGCAATTTTAAATTTTAGCTCTAAACTTATCCTTTACTCCTTTGGTAGCGTTATTTCTGTGTTACTTTGAGATAAGCTCAGTGCCGCCAAACTTAGATTTTGTAACGGTATTTTAAGCAAAATTTTATCTTGATGGCAGTCAATGCTACCTCATAATCTGGTAAAGTTTTATAAAACTTGGTACTTCTCAACATTACTTGAGATAGATACCTAAGGCATGATAGAAAGTAAAATTTGACAAATCTTGCATATCTCACATTTATTTCAGCAAGAGGATTTGAAAATATGACAATAGCAGTAGGACGCGCGCCAGCAAAGCGCGGTATCTTCGATGCCGTAGATGACTGGCTCAAGCGCGATCGCTTTGTATTCGTAGGTTGGTCAGGAATACTCCTGTTCCCCTGCGCTTACATGGCAATTGGTGGTTGGCTAACCTGCACCACCTTTGTAACTTCATGGTACACTCACGGTTTAGCAAGTTCATACCTAGAAGGATGTAACTTCTTGACCGTAGCCGCTTCCACTCCCGCAGACAGCATGGGTCACTCCCTGTTGTTCCTTTGGGGACCAGAAGCAGGCTGGAGCTTCACCCGCTGGTGTCAAATCGGTGGCTTGTGGGCATTTGTCGCACTCCACGGTGCTTTCGCGCTGATCGGCTTTATGCTACGTCAGTTCGAGATTTCCCGTTTGGTAGGGATTCGTCCTTACAATGCGATCGCATTTAGTGCCCCCATCGCCGTATTTGTCTCAGTATTCTTACTTTATCCTTTAGGACAGTCAAGCTGGTTCTTTGCACCCAGTTTGGGAGTAGCGGGCATTTTCCGTTTCATCCTGTTTGTCCAAGGTTTCCACAACTTCACTCTCAATCCCTTCCACATGATGGGAGTAGCAGGAGTGCTAGGTGGAGCATTATTATGTGCAATTCACGGAGCAACAGTAGAAAATACGCTGTTTGACGATGGTGGAACAGCCAACACGTTCCGAGCCTTTGAACCAACACAGGCAGAAGAAACCTACAGTATGGTGACAGCAAACCGTTTCTGGTCACAGATTTTTGGGATTGCTTTCTCCAACAAACGCTGGTTGCACTTTTTTATGTTATTCGTACCCGTAACAGGACTATGGATGGCAAGTATTGGGATTATCGGGATTGCCTTGAACTTACGTGCATATGACTTTGTATCACAAGAGTTGAGAGCAGCAGAAGATCCTGAGTTTGAGACTTTCTACACCCGTCCTGATCAAGATCAGACGCCACAAACTGGGCGATCGGGTTGGTGCCGCCGACAGCGCCGTTGATCGACCAGCGCAAGCTGCCGTCAGCGTTGCGAATTTCGCTGCCAAACAGCACTTCATACTGACCATCACCCT
>JBCCDL010000374.1:0-6258 GCA_039030815.1 Cyanobacteria bacterium P01_A01_bin.83
ACCATGGGTGAGTTATGGTCGTTCTTCTTTACTATCTAGTTTTATTAGTATTGGTTTAGTTGAATCAGTAGCTAACTCGAGAGTGAACAGTCCCCCTCCCTAAAAGCGAAGCGAGGCGGACATGCGGGAGCGCGCGTATGGGCAGATTACGCTGGCAGATTGCGCTCACGGAGGCTACCGCATTACTAGTCAGCTCCGCTGACGATGGACGGACGCGGTCGGGTCGCAAGTCGTAGACTCAGCGTCCCAGTCTTGCTTTCGGCAAGACGATGGCATTAACGTGCCGTTAAGCGCTGTCTTCTTTCAGAAACGTCGCCTCCAGGGAACAACTGGCGGGCGAATGCCCGCGCAATCATCGCTTCGACCAAAGCGCCTTATCAACTTATGTAGGACGGGGCTTGCGTTCACTTCATCTAATCTGATATAAATCTATGCGCGATCGCCAAATCATCTCAGAAAAATTTTAATTGGCAGGATTTAAACAAGCTAGATTAACTTTCTTCAACATTGCCTTTTACTAAATTAAAAGATAGTAAAAGGCAGTTGATGAAATTAAAAAAGGCGGAGTATATGAAAACTTAATTCAGGTTTCATCTCCACCTTTTTGATAGTCATGTCTTTTTAATTCCCGCAGGTTGATTTGTACTAGAAGTAACGAGTAGTAAGAATAGACATTCGTCTGTTTCCTATTTAGAATGACTATACTAGTTGCGTTAGCCTACTATGGTTTCTATACTTACAGAATATAAATTTTAATTTAGTTAGAAATCATCTGGTCGTCGAGAGATGGATATTGCCTAACTTTATTAAGTTATAGCCTACTAATTAATAACCATGATGTAGACAGCTAAGTTTGCTTTCCTTAGCCATAAGATTCAATTTTTTCTTGTCCATCAGGCATAGTTGGCACAAATTTTTGCAACCCTAAATATTGCTTAAATATATTCCAAACATACAGTGGGTTTAAAATTACGTAGCGCTGCCACAATCTTGTTGGCTCCTGTATCAAACGAAATAGCCATTCTAAACCAGCATCTTGCATCCACTTAGGAGCTTGAGGTAAAGTTCCTGCGTGAAAATCGAAAGCGGCTCCCACAGCTAAAATGGGAATATTCAGTAGATTTCGATACTCATATGCCCAGGTTTCCTGTCTAGGACAACCCAATCCCAGAAAAACTGCGTTAGCTCCAGATGCTTTAATCCTCTCGACTAACTCCAATCGCTCTAGCTCAGAAAGTCTTCTAAATTTAGATTCTTCCATTCCTGCAATCTCAAATCCAGGATAAAGCTTTTGTAAATTGAGAGCAAATTTTTCTAGAGTTTCTCTCTTACTACCATACAAATATACGCTTAATCCTTCTTTAGCAAATGATTCAGCTACTTTTAGAGTTAAATTAGGTCCGTAAACGCGGTCGGGTAAATTTTTGTCGTAAAGCGCAGATAGAGCCCACCTTACTGGTTGCCCATCTGGTACAACTAAGTCCAAACCATTCAAACGTTTGGCATGGGTACTATCTAAAAAACCAGTCATTACACCATGGACGGCTAATGCACTTACAGAATAAGCTTGGTTGTTTTTAGCCGCTTTGGTTATGCTCGATACTGAATAGTCATAATCAACAGCGCTAATGTTGATTCCTAGTATTGAATATTTTCCGAAATTGATCATTTGTCATTCCACCTTTCTATACCACTCTCGTAAATTTCAGACAAGATTTGGTTTATGTTGTATTTGAGTGTCCACTCTGGGTAATGAGATTTAAATTTAGATAAGTCGCTAATATACCAGATGTGATCACCGCTGCGATTATTTTCTGTGTAAGAATAATCTAGTTTTTTGCCTGAAAGTTTTTGAGCAACTTCTATTGCTTCGAGCATTGAACAGTTGCTTTCTCGTCCACCACCTATATTGTAGACTTCAGCCACCCGAGGATTTTTGTAAAATTCGTAGAAAGCAGCAATAAGATCTGAAGAATGGATGTTATCACGTACTTGCTTACCCTTATATCCATAAATTGTATACGGTTTACCAATCGCAGTGCATTTGACAAGATATGCCAGAAAACCGTGTAACTCAGTCCCCGAATGGTTTGGTCCTGTAAGACAGCCTCCCCTAAAAGAAGCTGTCCTAATACCAAAATAGCGTCCGTACTCTTGAACCAGAACGTCGGCAGCAACTTTTGAAGCCCCGAATAAAGAGTGTTTGCATTGATCAATGCTCATACTCTCAGAAATACCTTGATGATACTGATGGGCATCGTCAATTTCCCAACGTTTTTCTAATTCTTGCAGTGGTAAAGAATTAGGTAAGTCCCCATATACTTTATTTGTAGATGTAAAAATAAAAACTGCATCAGGACAATATTCTCTGGTAGCCTGCAATAGATTTAGCGTGCCATTGGCATTGACAGTAAAGTCAGAAAAAGGATCACTAGCTGCCCAGTCATGAGATGGTTGTGCCGCAGTATGGACAATCAAAGAAATATTGCGACCAAAATGCTGAAAAATATCTTTGATTTTTCCATAGTCTCGAATGTCTACGTCCTGATGTTGATAGTTATCAATTTCTTTTTCTAATCTTTGACGATTCCACTTGGTTGAAGCCTCCTCCCCAAAGAAAAACTTTCGCATATCGTTATCAATACCGATAACGTCCATCCCTAAACTACTAAAAAACCTAACAGCTTCTGAACCGATTAAGCCAGCAGAACCTGTAATAATTGCTACACCCATATCTAACTATAATTAATTAGTTACTTCCTTTGCTTGGATTACTCATGATTCACTCCGAATTCAAATTATTAGAAGACAGATCGCGAATTATTGAGTAATTATCGTTAAGTATATTCACCACTAATCCTTTGATATAATACATTGAAATAATCAATATGTCGACAACCAATCAGTATAATTACGGATTAAAATTGCGAGTACAAACTCAAGGAACTACTTAGCTAAATTTATAGTTTTATAGATTTCAAGCTTGACCAAGAAGGGGATAATCTCTTAACAACTCTGAACTTTCACTTTAAAAATTCAACGTTTCCTAGTTGGCGAATTGATTCCTATATAGTATTTAACTCAAGCTAACAATCTTCCTCTGGCTTGATTTTTGAGTTGATTAAGTCAAGTATGACAATGTTATCATTCTGACATTCTGACATCCTGAATCCGATAAAATTTCCACTTTAACTACTATCAAAAAAATTAGATTACGCTTATTGTAGAGGGTAATTTATTTTACATAGGCATGAGAACATAGGGGACATAATAAATAATTCTTAAGTCCTTTATGCTGTACTTATTAATTCTAGATCATTAAACTAGATAAGGATATGCTTTGAGTATTAATACCGATTGATTATGTTTTTAGTTTTGGTGATTTTTTTACTACCAAAGAAAAACAATGAATTACTTTAGTTGTTAAATCTAGCTAAATTATAGAAAATCTATTTTTTGCTATCTAAGCTGGTCTCTAGAAGACAAAAAACAAAGAAAAGTTTTCAAGACGAATAATACTTGAATCTTCTTTTAGCTAAATCTACAGTTATTAGTTGTAAATTTGGTTATAGTCACAATCTTTGCCTGGTTAATTGAAAATTGCCGTTTAGTAGTTAGCGAAGAAAAGCTACTCAAGGCAATTTAATCTCTAATCTATTTGACAATGATTGATTGAATGCCAAAGTAATTCACCAAGATTAGAATATTAACTGTTTAATATCTTATCTGCAAATAGAAGAGGATAGCTCGTTTATACTCGGTGAATTTTCTCGTATTCTTGATATTCGCTACCAAAACTGCCAGTTATCATTCCTGCTCCCAAAAAAGCAGTTTGCAACCCTCGCACAAAGGTGGCTTTCCTGCCAAAGGAAATAAGGGCAGTCAAGATACCCTGCACAAAACGAAAAATACCTTTAGCAAATCTCTGTAATCTTGTACCTAGTGTCCGATTTTGAACTAATTCGCAAAATGCAAATCCATTACCTCGTCGATATGCACGTTGCCAAAGCCATTTTGGGTTGGTGCGAGTAGCAGGAAGCCATTCTGTTACTAGTGCATTATCTGCCCACACAGCCTTATAACCCTTTTGATAAACCTGCATAAATAGATGGGTATCATCTGCACCGTTAGAACGGAACTGCTCGTCAAAGCGAATATCTTGAAAAATATCAGCTTTAGCGAAGAGGTTACTAGTGTAAACGTAGCCATAATTATGCAGTAAATTTTGCCCATTGGGTAGATTCCCACTGCCAAAGAAACTATGAAGCCAATCAGCAGGTGGGCTGACAAAATGGGGAGCCACTGGACCAGTCAAAATATCAGCCTTAAATTCTCGCTGTGCTGCCATTAATTCATCTAACCAGTTTTCCGCAGGGACTTCATCGTCATCCATAATCGCAATAAAGTCGACTTCATTCTTAACCATATCTACGGAGTGGTTGCGGGCAAAAGGAATTCCTCTTTGCTTTTCGATGTCATATTCAAGTTTGAGGTCATCATACTGAGTAATAAATTGATCGCAAACACTTTTAGCTGATCCTTCAGCATCGTTGTCAACTACCACTAGTCGTATATCTGGTTGCCGATTTTTAATAAACTTTTGGGAGGCAATCCCTTCTAACAACCTACGCAGCCCATCAGGACGAAAGCAAGTTATTATACAAACAGCAATTTTTATGGACACAGCATTATTTGGCGTGTCAACTTGGTTTTCTACAGCTCTCATGTTCATTCTGCTAATATCAGCAACAACTCAGTAATAGTTATTTTCATGAATGTAAAGCTAATCAATGGATTAAATAATTCGTAGTTAATTCGCAATGATAGCATTAGTTTGGTTGTAAAACTCTAATTTTTATTTTGCTAAATAACTATAGCCCAATCGCATACCTACCAAGACCTTAAATTTAATCATACTTCAAGATCAAGTATCGTTTCGTCCATAGAAGGTAATATCTATGAACTGGCGCGAGCGCGCTAAATGCATCTACAAACTATGCTTAACCGCTCAAGTTCTATAGTCGCAACACAATAATACTCCTAATTTATTTTGAAGTTTATAGTAATTAGCTAGATCTCAATTAATCGAGGATAATTTAGCATTCTTTCACATCACAAAAATGGTTGCAGCAGTAATGTTACTTAAACAATATCGGCAAATATACTAAGGTAATATAGTTCTAATACTAGAAATCTGAAACCAATTTAATTAATTTCAAACTTTAATTTGATAAAATTATAGCGCAATATGAGCAGATCAACTTAGTGTTATTTAATTATCCTCAATCAAGATTATACTTTTGATCAAGTTCTATTTTATGATTATCATAGTCAATATTCAATAGTCAATATTCAAATAATTCTGGTAAACTTTGATCTAAATTATCAAAACCCTATTTTTTAATGGTATCCATGGATTCGTGCTGAGTTGCGTTCAAAGATAAAGAAACCCAAATTAATTGGTCACAATAATTATAAATAAGTATATTGATTAATAATTTAGCAATAACAAATCATTGTGCTATAAATTTGCTCGATAGCGAGAGTTATCCCAAGTTATAAGTTTATATTTAATTTAGTCTACCTATTAAAAATATTTTCAATAAATCATACATTTAATATTTTTTAAAGCAAATTGTTTTGAAGAGTGTAAGCTACATTCTACTTGGGTTGCAAAGTGGATGTTGATTTATTCTCGATCAAGATAGCTACAAGATTAAACTAATTATTCCTTATTTTGAAATATCAAACTAGTACAGGCATTTGCTCATCTTAGTTAAGGGTAAGCAATTACAAAATACTGCCTTCAATTTATTCTAAAGGTTAAAATTATGAATATTTTATTATCTGCTTACGCTTGTCGTCCTAACAGTGGTTCGGAAGAAGGCAATGGCTGGTTTTCAGCGATAAGTTTGGCTCAAATGAATCATCAAGTTTGGGTCTTGACTTGTTTTGCGTCTAGACCATCTATCGAACAGGAGATTCAGAAGCGGGAAATACCGAATCTACGCTTCATTTATGTCAATACGCCCCATAATCTTGGTCAAAAGATCATGAATCGTACCCGACTGAGTTGGCAATATAGTTATTTCAACTGGCAGAATGAAGCACTAAAAGTAGCTAAGCAATTAGACAAAAAAATCAACTTTGATATTATTCATCATGTTACCTGGGGCAGCATCACTGCGGGTTCGCGCCTCTGGCTATTGCCAAAACCTTTTGTCTTTGGTCCAGTTGGTGGTGGTCAAACCGCACCAA
>JBCCDL010000375.1:0-6254 GCA_039030815.1 Cyanobacteria bacterium P01_A01_bin.83
CCCACATCTGTATTGCTTGCAATCAGTGTGGGAGGAGGTCACGGCATTGTATCTCTCTATCGACAACAAAATTAAGCCGATCTCAGCGATTGCATTCCGCTCTGGTTCAACTCTCTTTACAACCAGGGAGCGTTATCTAATTTTGGGATTGGTGCTTTCAATCTCTATTTGTAAATGTTGATCGCAATTGTTAATTAACTGTCTGTACTTGGCATAAACTCGTTCTTCTGTCTGAAATAGCTGCTTAAACAAAGCTTCACCATATTCTTTGATACTAGCGTTGACTCGCTCTGCCTTAACGCGATCTAAAATCGGATAGCGCAGCCACTCCTCGAAATACCACTCCAATTCTTCTTCTTGTACGGAATCAAAAGGATCGCTAAGTGCAACCAGATAGTTACTTCCATTAATAACCAAGCTAACTTCAAAGCCTGTATCGGTGTGGCTTTGTTCACAGATAGTAATTACAGTCATAAATGTCCATAAAAATCTAATATTAACTAAAAAATAGCCAATAATAGTCATTTTTGGCTATTGAGTATTATTTTTTCAATTTAGCAATTAGCATTCTGACTGTCAGGATATAGGGGAAAAGCTGTACCGCGTGAAATCGTTTTCAATCTATATACAGCGTTTTGCATTTCAGTCTAGGACAGAAAAGACTAAGAATTATTCAAGGTAGTAGTGCGACTCTCTTAAAAATGTGGGTAAAGCTAATCTATCTCAGCCCCCTAACCCCGAAGTGTGGGGGAACAAGAAAAAACACTAGCCCACAATTTTAGCTGTGTCACAAAGCGTAGGGTGGGCAATGCCCACTTTACAGTTGATTTTATTTTTGTGCCAATTAGTTATGCAAACTGCTGTATTTTGTTGGATATTTAGAAATTGTACTTAATTTCGTACATATCTTCCTTTTTGAACTTTAATCTAGTTTTTTTTTTGTCGTTGGATTTGGTTTTTTTAACTTCTTCACTACTAGTTGACTGAGAGCATTCTGAAGACGATGGGACTGGTTGAGTGTTATCCTGCTTATCTTTCATTACATTTAAGGGTTGGGGCTGCTAGTATTGTATCTCACTTAAATTTTAGCTAGTAATATCAAGCTAATGACGGAGAATGCGGAATACTCTTCTTTAGAGAAAGAATACGAGGATAATCTCGCTCTTAGTTACGAATATATAGAAAAATCTCTAAAGGAAGTTCAAGATATTAATAATAGTATCAATACTCAACTCGGTTTATTGGTTGGATTTAACTTTACTTTTATCCGCTTTTTTCTCGGCGATCTACCTGGTAGAAACATTGACTTAAACTCTTTACCTTGTAATTCTTGCCTTGTATTAAAATTATTAGCTTATGTTTTAGCGATCGCGAGTATTGGTTGGTGTTTACTAGGATTGTATAAAACAATCAAATTTTATATTATTCCTCCCAATCTATTAATCGAAAATTGCGATCGCGTTTCTCCTCAAGAATTCAAATTAGCGATTATTGATACTTGGCAAGAGAAGTTGGAGAGTTTTCAAGCTTCTAATAGTTATAAAAAGCAGCTTGTCAATCATTCGATATTTTTATTACTATTGTCTGGAGTAATGGCGATTTTGGATAAATTAGTCGCTAGCATATGATATTGATTGCTTTCAGGTGTTTAAAAAGGCGATCGCAACTTATCGTGAGCATCAATAATAGACTTCTGGCATAAATAATATTTGGATTTGTGGTAAGTAAAATTGCATGGCTACATCAGCAGCGTTCTAAAATATATTCCCCTGACGGATCTTTTTGTTTTAAGGCTTTAATCTTTCCATTCTCTATAACGAACTCAAAGGTCATGTCAGAAAAACGCTGGACGCGGAAAGTAAGATTTTTATAGGGAATTAATTTTTCTTCTGGTTGACCTGAAACTATCAAGTACAAAAAATTATCCTCTTTGAGGACAACCTGAAATTTAAAGTCTGTTGCTGTTATGTATGTTCCTGCAAGCTGCGCCAACAGTTGCGCGTCTGGAGTCTCTGCTTGACGGGTAAAAATTACTTCTGATTCATCTAAAGATATAGTTACTCGATCTATATCACCTTGAGAATTAATCAGGAAGTTTGCCGACCACTTACCGTAACGCTCGTCATCTGGTGTATCGAAGCGATCGTAGTGGAAATGAGTTAAAGGTAGCTGTATCTCGCCTAGATTAAACTGAAGATTATCATCTTTCATGGCGATCTGGAGAATGCCATAAACTGGATGAGCATATTCTCCTACGTATTCGTTTAATGAATGGGAGGGAGTAGTGTCTGAAATTTTATCTGCATCGGCTTTTGATCGCGCTTCTCGGTCTGCTTGTTTGGCTTTGAGTCTGATGTCAAGATAGCGATCGCTCCAGGGAGTTTGACTGAGATCTAGTAGACGTTCGTAAATGTTATAAGTAATGATATCCCTCAGTGCAGCGCAATGGTAGCCAATTTCAAATACAATTGCACCAAGGTTTTGCTGGGGTAGAAAAGATATTTGTGAGCAAAATCCATCAATAGCTCCCCCGTGATAGGTCAACAGATTTCCGCGATAAGCTACAGAAAAGCGTCCCATCCCATAGACATCATTAAGTAATTCCCACCAGTCATAGCTTTCTCCTAGTATATTTGGCTGTGCGATCGCAGGTTCGAGAGTTGCTTTAAGTACGTTTGAGGGTAGCACTTGTTTGCCCCGAAACTTACCATCGTTCATCAATGCCACAAGCCAGTGAGATATCTCTTCGATGTTAGAAATAATTGCTCCTGCGGGGGCGATGGCTTCTGTCTCGTCATAGTAGGGTATCTGATAAATCTCATCACTATCACGTTTTTCTGTAAACGGTACGCCATAGTCAGAGTGCTGTTGCATCTGGGCTATGGAATAAACGGTGTCGTGCATCTCTAAAGGCTCAAAGATTCTCTCGCGGACGAATTCTTCCCAAGTAATTCCCGACAGCAATTCGACAATGTAGCCCACAGCAGCATACATCAGATTGTTATAAAGAAAAGTCTGTCTTAAGGAAACTTCTGGTTTGAGGTATTGAAGGCGATCGCAAATCTCTTTCCGAGTCAGAGAGTCCCGTTGATACCATATACCGTCGTGACGAGTAATACCTGTGCGGTGAGCCAACATATCTCGCAAGGTTACAGTATTATTTAATTCGTTGTTGTAAAAGCGAATAGCTGGAACGGCATCGCGGATCGGTTCGTCCCAGTTAAGCTTACCTTCTTCTACCAACATTCCCGCAGCGATCGCCGTAAAAAGTTTGGTGTTAGAGGCAATGGGAAAGAGAGTTTTAGCCGTAAAGGATAATTTCTCTTGATAATTACGGTAGCCGTATCCTTGGGCATAGACTAACTTATCCCCTGCTACAATTCCTACACCAACTCCTGGTGCATTCCAGTCTTCAAGAAGTTGCTCCATGTAAGCATCAAAATCTTGAAGCTTATCGACAATCTCAGTCTGCCTTATCGTAAGTTCCATCGTGCTTCTCCTTCCATGTTACTTTTATTTATGACGGTAAAGCTATACGTAGTCTCTGACCTAGCTGTGAGGTGATAATTTAATCTCAGAGAATTAGTCTCATTATTGCTTCCTCCTCTTCGTATTCCCCTGTCAATTTAAAACCTAATTTTTCATAGAAACCTTGTGGACTCCCCTCTGCTTGAACAATGCTTGTCAGCAGTTCAGTAGCATTTGGTCTGGTTTTGATGCGATCGATGACTAATAACAGTGCGCGACGACCAAAGCCCATACCTTGATAACGGGCATCAATCATAAAACGCCACAGATAATATTTTGCTGACTCTGGTTTATCTTCTAGCATAACGAAACCAATCGGCGTAGTGTCGGCATAAATAGCTCTAAACCAGGCATCTTCAGAGAAATAGGCTTGGGCAATAGACATTGCATTCGGTGCGACAAATTTCTGCTGCTCATCGCCAACTGAGAGGTTACAAATCGTGCGAACGCTATCGGATGTAATTTCACGAAGAGTTACTTTACTGCGATTTGATAATTTAATCTGAGAGCTAGTCATTTTATCGACCTCAGCATATTAGTATTAACAATTTTGAAAAGCCGATTTAGCAGATTTAACATAGTAGTTTCTCAATAGAATTACATTTTACTTAACAGAAATAGTCGAGACGATGGGTCTATTTCAATTTTGCTGACTCTACAACTGCAACATCTCTTGAAGCCAGGGTATCCAGTGACTTCACAAAGTCTTCACATCTGTATGCCGCTACCCCATCTCGGACTATAGTAACTCGATAGCCAGTAGCGATCGCACTTTCCGCCGATCTTTTGATACAGTAGTCTGTAGCTAAACCAACCAGATACAGATGCTCGACCGATTTATCTTGAAGAACAGATTTATAACCTCACGTTAGTTTTCACAGAAGCCTCAAGTGTCGTTAGTAGATAATTTCTATTTCAATAGCTTAAATAGGTTGTCTGTAGCTATTGTGTGGATACATGTGAGATATTCCAGCTTCGATAATGCGTAGCGAAGCACTCGATGCTTCCGCATCGCCAGTCGTCTTACGACGATCTGGGCTAACGCCCTGTCCGTTAAGCTTATCGTTAGCTATTCGCCAGATAATTACAGCATCTGGTTCGAGCGCTCGATTTTCTAATGTCATCTTGTCTTTTACGTAAGTAACAACTAGTCCATCGCCAATGGTAGTAATGGAAACTGGATCGATTTGTAAAGTTCCGCCAGTTAATGTTTCCAGTTTCTTTAAAAATTCCTGAAAACCTTTTAAGCCAGTATGGTTCCCACCAATATAGGATAATTTGGGATTAAAACAATGCCAAGTAAAGTCTTCGGCGAACATATCTGCTGATTCTGCTAAGTTGCAGGTATTTAGTTTCTTCAAGATCGAGATATTCGGATGTTCTTTATTTATAGTTGCGTTACTCATGTTGTTTCCTTAGTTTTTGTAAGCTCTTGCTGAGGCTCTAATCCAGATTGAGGCAGCAATTGTAAAGGGAATTAGAAAAAAGAGCGATCCAGATACTATGGGGTGTTCTCTAATTGCCGAAAAGTAAGCCATTCCTGCTATACCCAGTCCACAATAGATCGAACCAGCGATCGGCAATCCGACAACTAACAGAATAAATCGTGTATCGGAGTTGGTAAAAATACTGTCTTGCAATTCGTTTGCCATAACTGTGTTTCTCAAGCTCATTTCGACTGAGTTTAAGTCTAGAAATTTAATCGCTCTTTGGACACTAGCAATATGAGCAAAAAATATACCTGGCAATTTCAATAGGTATTGTTGTTAGCGCGATTTGCGAAGCATAGCCGAAGGCATCGCTTTTGCCAACTCAAGTCTTATAACCCCTGGCAAAATCGTTAGGTACTTGGTTTTTTCTGCTGATTTTCTCGCCAATTTTTTCTCAACCCCCCCTCCTCTAGTCTGGTTTGTAGGCGATGCTGAAGTTACGAACAACTGTATAAAACATAGTTTTAGGAATACTCTTGAAATATGGAGTTACGTTCTGTCTGTTAGTTTCTATAAGCTAAAGCAGTTGACTAAAAAAATCTTCAATCGGTCAAATCTGCTGAAAAATTGAGAGTACAGATATGTCTACAAAGTCTGCTAGCCGAGAACGGAAACTTTCCAAAATCGAACAAACTAAAGCTGATAGCAATTTTTTACGCGAACCCCTAGCAACAGAGCTTTTACAAGATACATCTCACTTTAGCGAAGCTGCATTGCAGATTCTTAAATTTCATGGCTCCTATCAACAAGATAACCGAGATAGTGGATCGCGAACTTATCAAGTTTGGCTTGGCGGAACAACAAACGGAACCAAACTAGCTCGACCATACGTGCAAAAAGTGAAATCACTGGGCGGTCATCAGCGCGAACTAAATTCGCGCTTACGCCCACTAAAAATTGAACACTTAAAAGCTTTTTTGGAACCGATATTGCTTTACTTCCGAGCTAATCGCGAATTAAACGAAAGTTTTGGAGAGTTTTGTAATCGAATTAGCTTCGATAGATTGTCAAAAGTTTGTAACCAGTTTTCTTGAAACTCACTCTTGTTTGCCTGACAATCGCCTGGTTTCTACTATTGGATACATTTGAATAATTTTATCTGAAAGAGAATAATATGCCGAAAAATAGAGCAATATGGGCAATACTTGAATGTGCCTTTTACTTAGTGACAATCTATTTGATTCTGGAATTCGTTATTCTAAAAACTGAAACCCCACGAGAACAATCACTTCTATC
>JBCCDL010000376.1:0-6237 GCA_039030815.1 Cyanobacteria bacterium P01_A01_bin.83
GTCATGGCTACTCAATTGAGCCGTATGGGTGCAAAAATTACTGAACATGCCGACGGCTTAGAAATTCAGGGCGGACATTCTCTATCTGGGGCAGAAGTAGTTAGCCATGACGATCATCGTATTGCCATGAGTTTAGCCGTAGCAGCCTTAAAAACTTCAGGAACCACCGTAATTAAAGATGCGATCGCCGCTAATATTTCTTATCCCAACTTTTTTAATAGTCTCCAACAAGTTTACTCTTCATAATCAAAAATAATCATGGCAAATACATTCGGACATTTATTTAGGGTCACTACCTTTGGTGAATCCCATGGCGGTGGTGTTGGTGTAGTTATTGATGGTTGTCCACCACAACTGGAAATATCAGCAGCCGAAATTCAAGTAGAACTAAATCGCAGACGACCAGGACAAAGTAAAATTACTACTCCCAGGAAAGAAAGCGATACCTGTGAGATTCTTTCTGGAGTTTTTGAAGGCAAAACAACAGGAACACCCATCGCTATTTTGGTGAGAAATAAAGATACTCGTTCGGTTGATTACGACGAGATGGCATTTAAATATCGTCCTTCCCATGCTGATGCTACCTATGATGCCAAATACGGGATTCGTAACTATTTAGGTGGAGGACGTTCTTCAGCCAGAGAAACCATTGGTCGCGTGGCAGCAGGTGCGATCGCTAAAAAGATTCTTAAGCAGGTAGCTGGTATCGAAATAGTCGCTTACGTCAAGCGAATCAAAAATTTAGAGGCAATAGTAGATAGTAATATTGTTACTTTAGAACAAGTTGAGAGTAATATTGTTCGCTGTCCCCATAATGAATGTGCGATCGCCATGATCGATTTAATTGATCGTGCTAGAAGAGACAAAGATTCTCTAGGTGGTGTGGTTGAATGCGTTGCCCGTAATATTCCTCCAGGTTTAGGCGAACCAGTATTTGATAAATTAGAGGCAGATTTGGCTAAAGGGATAATGTCTTTACCAGCTACCAAAGGGTTTGAAATTGGTTCGGGATTTGCAGGAACAACCATGACAGGCAGCGAACACAATGATGAATACTATCTTGATGAAAATGGCAAGACTAGAACTGTAACCAATCGTTCTGGGGGAATTCAAGGAGGTATTTCTAACGGTGAAAACATTGTCATGCGTGCTGCTTTCAAACCTACAGCCACCATCGGCAAGGAACAACATACCGTGACCAAAACAGGAGTAGAAACTACATTAGCAGCCAAAGGAAGACACGACCCCTGTGTCTTACCAAGAGCAGTCCCAATGGTTGAAGCCATGACAGCCTTAGTTTTGTGCGATCATCTACTGCGTCATCATGCTCAATGCAAACTAATATACGCCTAATGTAAATTAGCTTCGCTCTTTAGGTTATTAGCCATTAGCCGTTAGCCATTAGCTTTGGAAATCTTTGATGCTTGATTTTTGGATCTGGGTATTTAAACCTTGAGTAATGTAATTCCGTTGTTTCAAGATGATAAATATAGTTTTTTGAGTCATGAATCTAAAATCACCACCAAGTAAGATTTATCTAATTGGCATGATGGGGTCGGGCAAAACTACCGTTGGTAAGCTGCTTGCCAAAAAACTGGACTATGATTTTTATTCCTTGTTCCTCGTTCCTTGTTCCTCGTTCCTTGTTCCTCGTTCCTTGTTCCTCGTTCCTTATTCCTTTCCCCAATCTCCATGAACAAAATTACAGTTAACTTACCCCAAAACTCCTATCAAATTAATATAGCCCCTGGTAGCCTTGAACAGATAGGAAGTCAAATCACCAAATTAAACCTCGGACAAAAAGTTTTACTGATATCCAATCCAGAAATTTTTAGTTATTACGGAAAAACGGCGATCGCTTCTTTAGAAACCTCGGGGTATGAGGTTTACACTCATTTAATTCCTGCTGGTGAACCCCACAAAACTTTAGCCTCAGTGCGTCAAATCTATGATGTGGCTCTGGAAAACCGTTTTGAGCGTACTTCTACTTTTATCGCTTTAGGCGGTGGCGTTATTGGCGATATGACGGGCTTTGCTGCTGCTACTTGGTTGCGGGGCGTAAATTTTGTTCAAGTACCTACTACCCTACTGGCGATGATTGATGCTGCCATTGGCGGCAAAACTGGAGTAAATCATCCCCAAGGAAAAAACCTAATTGGTGCTTTTTATCAACCAAAATTAGTACTAATTGATCCCAATGTTCTAAAAACTTTACCAGCAAGGGAATTTCGAGCAGGAATAGCCGAAGTAATTAAATACGGCATTATTTGGGATCAGGATCTGTTTACTAAATTAGAACATGCAGCAAAAATCGATTGTTTTGATAATATCGATCCTTTGTTGCTACAAACAATTTTAGTTCGTTCTGCCCAAGCTAAAGCGGATGTAGTCAGCAAAGACGAAAAAGAAGCAGGGTTAAGAGCAATTTTAAACTACGGTCATACTATCGCTCATGCAGTAGAAAGTTTGACTAATTATCAACAATTTGTCCATGGAGAAGCGGTGGCAATCGGCATGGTAGCAGCAGGTAAAATTGCTGTACAAATGGGACTATGGACGGCAGAAGAAGCCCAACGCCAGGATAATTTAATTAGCAAGGCTGGATTACCCACTAAAATTCCTAATGGATTAAACCCACAAGCAATTATTACTGCTTTGCAAAATGATAAAAAGGTAGAAGCTGGTAAAGTACGCTTTATTCTGCCTACTAAAATTGGCAAAGTTATAATTAGCGATCGCGTTACGTCTGAGATCGTGGCAACAGCAATTGATAACTAGGCGGAACTATTGGCTTCCTGCGTCGAAGATATCAAATAGTATTATCTCTATATTGAAGCAAGTGTAATTTCAATTTATTACATTTAGCTAAATTTAGCAGCGAAAAATGTTAGTTAGATAAATAGAACTATTTAGGTAAAGTAGTTATGAGTAAAACCTGGATGATTAAAGGCAAAGAATTTGGAAACTGCAACTGTGCCTATGGATGTCCTTGCCAATTTAATGCTCCCTCAACTAATGGATTTTGCGAAGGCATTAGTTGTATCTCAATTGAAGAAGGTCATTTTGATAGTCACTCATTAGATGGGTTGTCTTTTTGTCTGATTTTTCAGTGGCCTGGTGAAATTGCTGAAGGTAATGGACGTTCGCAATTGATTATTGACGAAAGAGCGGATGAAAAGCAAAGAGAGGCGATTAATAATATTGCCCAAGGCAATTATACGGCACCAGGTAGCACGCATTTTTACGTGTTCAACAGTACTATGTCTGAGATACTGGAAACCATTTACGCCCCAATTGAAATGAAAATTGACGTTGATGCCAGACAAGCTCAGACAAAAATTGACGGATTGGTACAATCTATCGGTACACCTCTTATAGATCCTTTTTCTGGTAAGGAAGATAGAAAAGGGATTCACCTACCCAACGGATTTGAATATACTTATGCCGAAATGGGCAACGGTAATTCCAAAATTACAGCAGGCATAAATTTAGATCTCAAAAATAGTTATGGTCAGTTTAATATTCTGCACATGAATCAAGATGGCGTAATTCGTAACTAAGATACGTACTTAGATATTATGAGCAATTTTTCAAGATTACCCAGAAGAGATATCTTAGGAATTATTTTTTCCTTAACTGGCGTGACCATAATCTGTTGGATTTACCTAATAGTTATGGTTAAACAAATGTCTACACCAGAATATCTCAGTATAGCTTCTTTGCAGATTCAGCACTGGAGTGTGGGATATTTTTGGATGATGTTTACAATGTGGGCAATCATGATGGTAGGTATGATGTTGCCGTCTGTTGCTCCAATGGTTTTACTGTATGCTGCCGTAGCGAAAAAAGCCAGTAAACAAGGAACACCAGTTGCCCCAACAGGAGCTTTTACTCTAGGATATTTAGTGGTCTGGATTGTGTTTAGCTTATTTGCTACCATCGCCCAATGGGGATTAGACAAAGCAGCAATGTTATCACCGATGATGGTTGCTAAAAGTCCTTACCTGGGAGCTAGTTTATTGATCGCAGCAGGAATTTATCAATGGTTGCCCCTTAAAAAATCCTGTCTTGAGCATTGTCGTTCGCCGTTTCATTTTATTTCATCTCATTGGCAGTCAGGAAAGTTGGGAGCTTTCAAAATGGGTATATCCCATGGAATGTTCTGTCTCGGTTGTTGCTGGGTTTTGATGTTGCTGTTATTTGTTGGTGGGGTGATGAATTTGCTTTGGATTGCTGCTATTGCTTTATTTGTCCTGCTAGAAAAAATCTTGCCCGTAGGCGATGTGGGTGGGCGATGTTTGGGACTGTTTATGGTTGCTTTTGGGATAACAGTTTTTGTGGTTTAATTATCTGAAGTTATTACCAAGACGATTTCTGATTGAAATTCACCCCTACCATCTAATTAGTTTAATTCTCTTAACTTGTTAGAAAATATTGGCTCACCATAATCTTCTTCAAGCTTTTCAATAAGGTTTTGTGACAATATTAAGGTTGTTATATTTAGTTCACCTATGAAAAGTTTGTAGCATCTACCACCTAATAAAGAATCAAAACAAGATTCAATTTTGGTAATTGCATCCCAATCAATTAATAAAGGATGTATAAAATGACTTAGGGGAGGCGTATGAGATAAGTAAAGCTTTTGTTCGGCAATACCAACATTAATATAGCCTTGCAAAATAGTTTGTTTGAGTATGCAACTTTGTTGTTCAATAAATGTTTCTGGAGGAGAAAGCTTACTCCCAAAGGTTTTTGAAAGTTTAAACCAGGGTTTATATGCAAGCAAAAATACAAATCCAAGTATAGAAATAGTTACTATGGCAATTATAAATTGAGGCAATAATTTTGTCATCTTTGATTTTAAAATAAGAAATTAATTCAACCACTTTTATTAATAATATTTCAATAAAAGTAACATTGCGATCGCTCAGTAATATATATTGGTATTTAGTAGTTATTGCTTGGTTTATATTCATTTATTAAATCATACTTACAAAATAGATTAACTAGCTTATTTATATAGTTTTCTGCTCTTAATTAGTTATTATGTCACTATTTATAATGATTTGGATGGTAAATGCAATTTCGATTTACTTCATAACAGCTTTTTTATCTGTTACTTTCAGCAGATTTAGTTTGTCAAATACTATAATAGTTCCAGGCATCAAATTTTTTATTTTCGGAATATTATTAGGAATAACACAATGGATTATACTTCATTATTATATCGACTGGGCTTATCGATGGGGGTTAGTAAATATTATTGGCGGTTTCCTAAGTTCTTTTCTATTGATTTTTGCTAGTGTATTAATATATTTTAAGTTTCTTTTTACTTTCTCTATTAGTATTGGAAGTGCTCCTCCTGCAAGTAAACAAAATATCAACACAGCAAAAATAATAACTGCTATATTATCGATAATTATCGGAGTTTTATTTGGATTGTATCAAAGCTATATTTTACCGATAAAATTTGGCTACATAAATTACTGTATGGCATTGTTCAATGGCATCGTTGGGTTGCTCATAGCTATACCTCAAGTAAATGATGATAATTTTACTAATAGTTTAAAATCAAATCGTTTTATTTACTCTGTAGCTGTTGCTTTATTGGGTGGCATTTATAGTTATTGGCAAGGATCAATTTTTGGAGAATTTTTCTGAAAAATATAAATTTTACAATCTCAAATCTCATCACATAAATGTCGTTTACTTAGTTCTAAGCCAGGGGTGTTTTGCAGATAATCTTTAACCCAACTGCAACCTTTAGTTTTTAAATCTGCTAAATTGTTAATTTCATTTAAATCCCAGACGAAAGCCACCTTTTTTTCACTGGCAGCAACAATCTTTTGACTATCGGGAGTAAAATCAACGCGGAATAACTTACCGCCATCATAACCAGTTAGGGTACCGATTTGTTGTCCGTTGCGATTCCAAAGTTTAACCGTTTGATCGGCACTGGCAGAAGCTAAAGTCTTACCATCGGGAGACCAAGCCACACTCCAAATGCGATCGCCGTGTCCGACTAGAGTATTTTTTTCGGAAATCCAATAGACCGCTTGTTGTAATGCTGCGGTAACTTGTTGTTTAATTTGACTATTATCTTTTGCCCAACTAGCTTGCTGGAATTTATCAGTAGCTTCTAATGCCGTAAGTAATGCCGCAAATTTCTCTTCAGAAGCAAATTTTAGTTCAGAAGCCATGCTGAGATTGTTAATCTCTTCTAAAACCAAAGACTTA
>JBCCDL010000377.1:0-6217 GCA_039030815.1 Cyanobacteria bacterium P01_A01_bin.83
CCCTGGCTGACTTTAATTACCATTGCTGTAGTTTTGATTCCTATTCCCAGCTTGATAACCAGTCAAATTTATCAACAAGGAAGATATCATCAGCTATTAGATCAAAGTTACTTAGTGGAAAACGGAGCTTTTAGAGAGTTTCAAATCTTATTGGGCAGACTACCAATTATGCCTCGCTTTCCCTTTTTTCGCGATCGCTATATGCCAATTCTCTGGTCAAAACGTTGGAATTGGCTCAATTATTACAATTTTAGTTTCAATAATATTTTTAAAATCGGATTCCTTGATATTCGGGTGCGGGATCAGCATTTACCAGGCTTAATCAGCACTCTGGTTTGGTATCAGTGGTCTTTAGGGGTGATATACATTATCTTGCTTCTGTGGACTCTTTCACGAACAATTCCTGGCTTGAATCTTTTGATCTATTTTTAAATCTAGATCAGCTCTTTTGTTGCATATCTTCAGAATGAAACCGTTTATCTCGTAATTTCCCTCTTAAAATATGCCATTTATACCAGTTCAATTCGCACCTTCCGACCCACCACCGAAGCTGCCCTAGTAATAGTTTCAATACTAACTCCTGTTTTTTCTGGGTCGAGCAATCTATCTAGCTGCGCCCTGGAGGTCTGCATCTGCTTCGCCATTTCGGTTTTAGTTAGGTTTTGTCGCTTCATCTCTTGCTCTAATTGGCGAGCTATAACTCGTTTAATGGCGATAGCGCTGCACTCGACCTGTAGTCCTTCTTCAGAGAGGAAATCATCGAAACTGGAACCAGTGTAAGGATTATCGCTCATATTTCTGATGTTCTTTTTAACGTTGGATGGCTAACTCAATTTCTTTCTTTGGTGTTTTCTGAGACTTCTTAATGAAGCCATGTAATAAAATCATTTCGCCATTGCTGATATAGAAGATGACCCGCGCTATCTTGCTTCCAGTTATCTTACTCCGCACTTCCCACAGGTTCTTATAACCAGAAAGCGACTTGCACAGAGGCAAACCAATGGGAAAACTATATTCTACATCTTTGATATCACTGCCGATGATACGGCAATCTTCTCGGTCAAGAGTTTTCAACCAGTCTTTAACTGGCTCTACTCTATTAGCAGAACGAAAAAATCTAGCTGGTAGTCTTTTCAATCTACTTCCTCTATTAACTGTATCTTATATGGTACATTACTGTCTGATCCAAATCGAACCAAGACTGAATAATTAGGGAAATATACTAATATAGTTAACGTTATAAAAGAATGAACTATAGAAATAAACCTTAAGTTAGCTGGTGGGGACAGTTCCAGACCAAAAGCCCAATTAAAGCAGCTTTGATAGTGCTTTAGTTTGTTAGTTTAACAACTACAGTATCAGGAGCAAAGCAAGTATTTCCAGAAGGAGAATTACCCATTCCGTGGTTTGATGGATATGTTTACAAAATGCCTATGCACCTACTAATCTAACTGTACAGCCTTCCAAAACTATCTTCCCGATGTACTCAATTGCACAAGTGGGATGCTCCTCTACCGATTATGCTCCACCAAGTTTATTTGTTTACAATATTTTAAATTGCCAATAACATTACTTAATTTGATTATTTAAAAAGATGGAAATCATTATTCCCCTATGTTTAGGAATAACTCTGAGTGCTGCCTGTGGTTTCCGCGTCTTTGTACCACCTTTGGCGATGAGCCTAGCGGCAATCTATGGACATTTTCCCCTATCTTCAGGTTTTGAATGGCTAGGAACTAGCGAAGCAGCGATCGCTTTATCTATCGCCACAATTCTGGAGGTTTCGGCATATTATATTCCTCTGATAGATAACTTGTTAGACACAGTTCAAGTTCCCATTGCTGTCGGCATTGGCACGATTATGACCGCTGCCACTTTAGGTCATACCGATCCTGTGGTGCAGTGGACGCTTGCGGCGATCGCAGGAGGAGGAACAGCAGGTATTATGGGAACCTTGGCTAGTATTACCAGATTAGCTTCTACAGGTATCACAGGTGGCTTGGGCAACTTTATTATTGCCTCAATCGAAGCAGTGGGTTCCATATCTTTGTCGTTATTGGGTCTAACTTTTCCTTTATGGACGGCAGCAATAATACTTTTACTCCTAATTGTTGCCATCATCACAATATTGTCTAAACCGACCAAGTTCTTAAATAACTGATGTTAAGCACTCAATGGAAATAAATTAAATACAGTAATGCCTCCAAAAACTCAAAAGAAGTCTGGCATCCAAGGACGACCGCTTAAAAAAAGCAAACTTGCTGTTGCTAAAGCTGCTGGAGTAGCTTGCAAATAGTTTAACTGCTTTAATTGAATAGGATTCAAAAAGCCTGCATAAAGGGAGGCAAAATGACAAATATTGAGTTGAAAATCGCCGTTTCCTCCCCGCTCAATCTCTCCTTTTCCCTGAAATACTCGCAAACAAAATTTACCATTGTTAGCAGGAAGCAAGTCATCTTTGATCTCTAAATGCAATTGTGCCGACAATTCTGGTGGATAACCCCGTTGTGTTAGGGCGATAGGTAAATCGATAATACGCAACATCCAATTTGACTGCTTCTCAACGATCCCACTTTGTTCTGGTAAAAGCAGTAAAAAATGATTAACGGGAGAACCCCACCAGGTGACTTCTTTAATTTGCGATCGATGATCTCCTAGAAATGTCCATACTCGCTTGGCTGCTGCGGCGGTTAATAATGCCCAATCTCTGATTGAGATCCGCTCTTGTTCTTGAGTAAAAATTACATAACCCTCTGGTTTAGTAGGCGAACCAATTAGATAAGCATAAAGTTTTCCTTTTTCTGGAAGTTCTAATACTGTTTGCCAAATAGCTTCATTACGATCCAAGTTGCCATTATTAAGTCGAGCTTGTTGCCTATAAATATCCTCGAAAATATGGCGTTTTGAATCTCGATCTTCAATAAGATTCATTGCCAAAGTTCGTTCTTTTAGCTCAATGTTAGCTGTTGGTAGTTTCCATCTACAGGAACTTCCGCCTTGTTCGTATCCTACCTTTCGATAAGGTATCTGAGTTGCAGGATATAGAACCGAAATAGGAATTTGCTTACTATATAGCTCTTGAATCGTCTGTTTTAAAAGCTGATTGGCGACACCTTGTCCTCGATATTCGGGAGCAACACCAACAGCAGCAATTCCTGCCATTGATACAGTTTTACTGTCAAACCACTGACCCATATTATAAATTGCCAAACCGCCAATTACTCGACCTTGATCAGCGATCACGCGAAAATTCTCTCGACCAATTCGATTGAGATATGGCTGCCATTCAGATAAAGGATAAGCAAAACACTGACAATCGATTTCGCCAAACTGCTCAAGTTCTTGAGAATTAGGGGTAGAAATGTATTGATACATATTGATAATTGATTTGTGGGCATTCTGTATTTAGCTTGTAGCAAATTACACTGTGAACCCTCTAAGATAGAAGCAATCTACAAAAAGCGGTGGAACGTGGAAGTCTTTCATAAAACACTCAAATCTAGCACTGATTTGGCGAAGTATCCAAGCAAATATATTCGGACTCAGACTAACCATATTTTTATGTCGATTTATGCTGCATTTCAATCAGAATGCCTAAAATTCAAACATCATCTGAATCATTTTGCTTTGCGTAGTCGTATTTACGTCAAAGCATCATAACAAGCTATATCTGAATTGCACTGACTCAAGATTGCGTAAAACCAGTTAAATAAGATACCTGCTAAAAGGAAAAAGACAGGAACAAGCAATTAACTTCATTTTAGGCAATTCTAAATTTAAATTTGATTAATAACTAAAATCAAAAAGCAGGAGGATACACTACTGCATCTTCCTGCTTTTTTTAGTACCCCCAAGGGAATTTGAATCCCTGTCGCCTCCGTGAAAGGGAGGTGTCCTAGGCCACTAGACGATGGGGGCTTAGGCTGGCTGCTTGTCATCTGTGTAACTCGCAACGTTTTTAAATATATCGAATATTTATGTAAGTGTCAACAAATAAATAGAAAAAGTTTTTAGTAACTAGCCCTAGAGCTACTGAATGCCGTGCCGCATTTGATTTAGTCTTTTTTGGGCTACAGGGTCGAGAGCATTAAATAAAAAGCGTCCAGGAGACTTTTTCTTGATTTGATGTTTGGTCTTTCGTTTTGTTTTACGAACTGCTTGTTCCACCTCTCTTTTTAGCATGGGCGCAGAAAGCCACTCCGAACCATAACCGACCACGGTTAATTGTTGTGCGCGATCGCTGGTGGCAACAATAAGACGTGTGGACTCTTGTTGATATTTTTTTCTGGCAAAAGTAGCACAGTACTTTTCGATAAAAGTATCTGCGGTTTCGGCAAAAGCAGTGTAATGCACTGACAAACTAGAAGTGTGAACTTCAGTACTCCGAGGTGTATCTTGATAATGAGCATCAAAGACAACCTTAGTTCGATAATCGACAGAAGCTGTGTAGTTGATCAAGGATTCAATTAGTTCATGGCGAGCAGCTTCTAGACCATGATGATCTCGACTTTTTTTTAAGTCAGACCAATCGCCGATGATATTGTAACCATCGACGAGTAATATTGCCTGATATGAGAGGGGAGACATTGCAATTGGTTATTCCCAAAAATAAATGATAATTTCACCCTCATTCTAAGCATATTTGTTAATAAAAAGTTAAATTAATGTGAAAACTCCTCACAATTGGTTAGCGCTCCTGCTTCAACAACTTCTCCTTTAGAACTTGCGGTTCCCCCTGAGCAATAACTTTGCCCCCTGACAACAAAAATCCCCCATCACAGTAATCTAACTCTTCTAGGCGATGAGTTACCCAGAGGGCGGTGAGTCCTCGGCGTTTTACCAAGTTCCTCACCTGAGCCACTAGCTCTAATTGAGTATCAGGATCAAGTAAAGCGGTAGGTTCATCAAACAAAATTACCTCACAGTTACGAGCAATTGCCCCTGCGATCGCAATTCTTTGTTTTTGTCCACCGCTAAGGGCATGAATAGGTCGGCGCTCTAAATCCAATAGATTGACTGCATCTAAAGCTGATTTAACTCTTTGTTTTACTTGAACTTGGGACAAGTTTTCGCTTACTAAACCAAAAGCAATATCTGCCCCCACTGTGGGCATTACCAATTGATGATCGGGATTTTGAAATACAAATCCCGTTTTGTAAGGCATGACAATCGAGCCAGAATTGGGAATTAATAGCCCAGCTAATAATCTCAGCAGAGTGGATTTGCCACTACCATTGTTACCCAACAACATCCAGAACTCTCCTTGAGGCACCTGGAGAGAACAACCGTCCAAAATTAAAGTGTCTGCCTTCCAGCCAAAACAAACGTCTTGCACTTTAATAATTGGTGTTTCGAGCAGCTCATTGCTAGGAGAATTCATTATTTATCAGCAATAGCGGCAAAGAAACCAGGTACTCTTCCCTCTGCCATGCCACCTGATTTTTTATTCAGGCTAACTCCACAAATAAGATTTCCTTTTACTGCGACTTTTTTATCCTCGTCTTTATCGCAGGTTAGTTCAACTAAATCCGAACTGCCAGAACGCATTGCCTGGAGAATCTCCTGATAAAGGCTCTCTGCTGCCTCAGATTCTTTACGCTGTACGGAAATGGGTAAAGGGATATCTTGTAACACTATGTCAATGGTAAACATAAAATCTAATTCACTCTGATTGCGATAGTTAGATTATCATCCAGATTCAGCTAAATTCCCATCTTTAAATTTGGTGTATCTGAAATCTCCCCTTTCGCTCCATTTGTGACTGACTCAAAACTATGCCAGCTACCAGATATCTTAATTTTTTCTTAGGATTTACCCTGGATATATCAGCTTTTTTCTTCTATTATGTGTAATATAAGTAAAGAAAAGTTAACTTTTCTCACAATTGACTTGATGTAGTTTCGTATCGAGTCGAATAATTGGAATAATTCCAACGATCTTATTAAATATTATTTCGGGGATCTGAATATATGACAATAGCAGTAGGACGCGCGCCAGCAAAGCGCGGTATCTTCGATGCCGTAGATGACTGGCTCAAGCGCGATCGCTTTGTGTTCGTAGGCTGGTCAGGAATACTCCTGTTCCCTTGCGCTTACATGGCAATTGGTGGTTGGCTAACCTGCACCACCTTTGTAACTTCATGGTACACTCACGGTTTAGCAAGTTCATACCTAGAAGGATGTAACTTCTTGACCGTAGCCGCTTCCACTCCCGCAGA
>JBCCDL010000378.1:0-6211 GCA_039030815.1 Cyanobacteria bacterium P01_A01_bin.83
AATTGTTGCCAAGTCTCCACTTGCAGTTCCATAGTGGAATGCCGCAGCAATTACATGGGCAGTTTGTTGGATAGAGAATCCACACCAAAAACCAAATTCGGTCGGAGATAAATGTAAGATTGCGCCCATTAGAGGATACAGAAGCATCGCTATAGTGCTAAAAATTGTCACCGTGGTAACTGAGTATGCCGTATCTTCATCTGAAGCATGAATTACCGCATTAGTGGCAACAACTGCCGAAGTTCCACAGATAGATGTTCCTGCCGCTATTAACTTAATAAGTCGAGTATTTAGCCCAAGTTTTTTGCCCAACCAATAGGTAAAGATAAAAGTGGAGGTTATAGTAACAAAAGTAATGCCAACTCCCAGATTACCAATCTTGATGGCATCATTGAAATTTAACTTAAAACCAAGAATAATTATTGCCAATTTAAGAAGTTTCTTAGAGCTAAATTTAATTCCTGGCTGAAACAAATTAGGTAATTTTACTGTATTTCCCAAAGCAATTCCCAAAGCAATTGCGATCGCTGAAATACTCACCATCTCCATCCCTGGTCTAGCATGCAAAAAATAAGTAAATCCGCTAAGAACTAATATTAGCAAAAGTCCTGGGAGAATTGATCTGGTTTTACTGAGGGAGTTTATCTGAGGAGACTTGAAGGGAAACTTATTAAGATTGCTACTTTTCATGATTGCTAATAATCTCAGATACTATGACAATAAGTTCTGTTGCTAATTGAAATTAATTAATAATCAATCAAGATCAATAGCTTCTCTTACATCAAAAACAAATAGTATGAGACTAGGATTAATTCTAAATAATTAAACAATTATTAAAAGTAATATATATGCACGTAAAATCACTTCAATTACTTGCCCAACTTAGTCATATTGCTGGATAACCAAGCTGCATCCTCAACGCGATCGCATTTAAGTTCTAAAACTCTAATGCCATGTGAGGGTAAATTTGCGATTAACTCTGCTAGTTGCTGCCAATTGTCGATGGGGCGATGCTCAATTTCGTATGCTTTACATAGGTGAGACAGATTTACTGCTTGGGGAGTGGCAAAATACTCTTCAAACTGGGGAAAATCAGCAATTGGCAAGATCTCAAAAATACCGCCACCGTTATTGTTAATCACGATGATAGTTAGATGTCCTTGAAACTTCTGACTAATCAGAAAGCCATTAGTATCGTGCAGTAGTGCTAAATCCCCTGTTAATAACACTCCTGCATCTTGATAAGCCATTCCCAAAGCCGTAGACAGGGTGCCGTCAATCCCATTAGCACCACGGCTAAAGAAAGGAACATAGGCGCGATTGTTAGGTTGCCAAAAAAATTCTGCATAACGTATTGACATACTATTAGCCAAGAAAATTGGCGTACCCAGGGGCAAAGTTTGGGAAATTAGCCAAGCGGCTTTACCCTCATACAGATATTCAAGGGATACCAGAGTATGGTCGATATTGGTTCTAGTAACATTTTCTAATTCACACCATTGCTGACAATAGCTTGTGAGCGGACTAATGTTAGATTCTGACAGTATCTCCTCAGCAATTTGTTCTAAGGCAAGATTAAGATGAATCGATTTACCATGAAGTGGATCAAAGTTGTCTATTTTAGGATCGATGATCCAACGGGTAACATCAGTTTCTTGCAGCCAGTTGCGTAAGTGTTTACTAGTAGGTAATTCCCCAATTTGGATTACTACTTCGGGAATCAACTCTTCTAACTCCGTTTGACGCAGAATACTATCATAAGTCGAAATTAAATACGGATTGAGTCGAGCATAATTTCGTAGCGGCGATAGAGCTTCCGCTAGTACAGGAAAAGATAGCCTTTGGGACAATAAAGCGATCGCCTGACAATAGGCTTCAGGATCTTGTGGTTGGGCTAAACCTGCAATAATAATGCCCGACTTTCCTGACCAGCTATGCCACGGTAAAGAGATATTAATTTTATTGCTTTTAATGCTTCTGGGAACTTTTCCTATTCCATCAAAAAAATCTGGACTTAACTGATCTGTAATTTTCCCTAACGGCTGCTTGATCGGTGCTAAAGGTTCTCGTAGAGGAATATTGAGATGTACTACCCCAGGGGAAGGTAATAATGACTGTCGCCAAGCTTGAATCATATTTTGTCGGAGATAGCACAGCATAGATAAACTAGCTTCTGCTACAGCTAATTCACACTGCCAGTTAGGCAGATTGCCATAAAGCTTTACCTGATCAATAGTTTGCCCCGCATGGCAATTACGGAGTTCAGGAGGGCGATCTGCGGTCAAGATGATTAGAGGAATCGAACTTTCTTTTGCTTCAATTACTGCCGAGTAAAAATTAGCTCCTGCCGTACCAGAGGTACAGACTAAGACCGTGGGTAAACCTGTCTTTTTACCTCTCCCCAGAGCAAAAAAAGCTGCCGAACGTTCGTCTAAAATGGGTATGGTAGTAATTTCTGGGTGACTGGCAAAAGCTACCGTTAAAGGAGTTGAACGAGAGCCTGGACAAATCACCGCCATTTTTAATCCGCAACGATACAATGTTTCCACCAGTATTGATGCCCACAGGGTATTTACGTTACGAAAGTCAATCATCAATTAACGTCAGTTCGGGATAAAAATCGATCTATTAGCCTTTAAGCCATTTCTAGTTCTAGACGGTTAAAGAATATTAAACAGGAACAGCAATTTTCATTAACTTTGCTGTATATAGTTTTCAGCTTAACCCGAATTCACGTCAATTAATATTGTGTTCAAGACTCAATTAGACCAAAGCCTTGAGTAAAGATTGCAGTTTGAGCTGGATCTCATCAAATTCCTTATCGGGATTAGAACCTGAAACAATTCCAGCTCCAGCATAAAGAATAGCGCGATCGCCGTCAATCAATGCCGAACGAATCCCGACGATAAATTCACAGTTGCCTTCAGAGTCTACCCAACCTAATGGCGCTGCGTATAACGAACGATTAAACTTTTCATAGTCACGAATCTTGGCACAGGCAGTTTTAGTAGAAACACCAGCCACAGCAGGGGTGGGATGAAGCAACTCTACAATTTCTAATGGCTGGATATCTGCGGGGAGATGGGCATAAATTGGAGTCCAAAGATGCTGAATATTAGAAAGCTTGAGTAACTGCATGGGCAACTGTTGTGCTTTCAAGCCAATGCTACGTAAGCCGTCAATCATAAAATCTCGTACTGCATGATGTTCTCGCTTCTCTTTACGGTTTTTGAGCAAAAGATTTGCCAGATGCAGATCCTCAGTGTTATTAGCTCCTCGGGGCGCAGAACCTGCTAAGGCATCAGTTACCATTTGCTGATTTTGGACACTGAGTAAACGCTCTGGGCTAGCACCGACAAAGTTTTGTCCTTGACCATTACTAGTAGAAAAAATGTAGCAGTCTGGATGAAGCGATCGCAAATTAGCCAAAGATTTAACCAGATCGAACGCCACGGCTGAATTTATTTCAGTGGTGTGAGCGACCACGATTTTGCTCATCTCACCCTTAGCAATGGAATCTAAAGCAGATTTAACCACCGATTTAAAATAGCCAGTATCTTGAGATTGCTCCCGATCTATAGATAGTAAACTATTGTTTTCATCGGGATTTAGTTGTTCTAAAGTTGACCAATTGATACTAGCGGCTTTCTGCTCAAGCTGTTTAACCACATGACTTTTGTTCTGTCCTTTGTCTAAAGGAAAATTGATAATCAAACAACAATTTTTGTTCTTCTTAACTATTTGGAATCGAGGTAAAAATAAAGTTCCTGAAGGAAATGGTTCAGTTTGTTTGATCTCAGGAAAAAACGTAAAAGCACAGAAGACACCAGGCTTACCAAGTGCCAGATTGTTTGCTCCTTTACGCACAATTTGCTTAAAGCAGCTTTGAATAAATTTTTGAGCATAACTAAACCGTGAATCCGAGTCAGCATAGCTATGCCTGGTGACTCCCCATGCAGCCACAGCCTCTTGTTTACTACAGTTTTCCCAATAAAAACTTAATGTATTATTGTCACTAAACTTTTGCAGACAAGCAAGGGGATCGACAGTAGGAATAGAAGCAGCAAAACTAATAATATTAGTCTCTTCGGTTACGGTAAAACTTAGCTGCTTATTTTGCCAAAAGTTATCTAACTCACGATCAATATTATTATCTAAAATTAAATTACGAGATTGAGTTGCAGAGGACATAGAGCTTTTAAATTTTGTCATTACCCAAAAAGTTCAGGCAGAAGAATTATCGTTAATTATTAAATTAGAGGTTTACTTAGTAAATAGCTACTAAAGTGGTATTTTTATGATTTTCATTATAGGCTAATGTCTGCAATAGTCCTAACGGCAGACATCCTTAGAGATTTGACACAAATGCTACTAACAGAATAAATCCAAACTGCTAAAATCAGCCGCCATTGGTAACTTGCTTCAAGAGGACAAGAATGACCCTAGAGTTTAAACTTTCGTGAAACTAAGGTTATTAGCACAGACACTAGCTGATAGGGTACTAAATAACTGCGTTTTAAAGAGCAACTTCCCCTTGGACTGCAAATACCCCAACCTGGAATGACTATTAACCAAGCAACCAAAAATAATCAAAAACTATGGCTAGCGGCAATTAAACCGCCAATTTATAGTGTTGCGATCGCCCCAATCGCAGTGGGAACGGCAGTCGCTTTTGCCCAAACCCGTCTGTTTAATCCCCAGAGTTGTTTCACCTTTATTGCCTCAGCAATTTTGATTATTGCCTGGCTTAATTTAAGTAATGATGTTTTTGATTCGGAGACAGGGATTGATGTTAATAAAGCCCATTCTGTAGTTAACCTTACGGGCAATAAGTCTCTGGTGTTTTGGGTAGCGAATCTTTGTTTAGCCCTCGGCATTGGCGGAATTATGGCTTTATCCTGGTGGCAACAAGACCTGACAGTAATAGGATTAGTATTGCTGTGCTGCTTTCTCGGCTATACTTACCAGGGTCCCCCGTTTCGCTTTGGTTACTTAGGGCTAGGAGAAATCATTTGCTTTTTCACCTTTGGTCCTGGTGCAGTTTCTGCGGCATATTATGCCCAAACTCAAGCTTTCTCTGGGAGCAGTTTGGCAATTTCTAGTATCATTGGCATCAGCACCTCAATTATTCTATTTTGCTCTCATTTTCATCAAGTACAAGATGATCTCGCAGCAGGAAAGCGATCGCCTATCGTTCGCCTGGGAACAGCTATGGGAGCCAAAATTTTAACCATAGCTACCGCCAGCATTTACGTGATCACCGTAGTGTTGATCGTGGCTGATGTTTTGCCTCTGCTTAGTCTGCTGATTTTTATTAGCCTCCCTTTTGCTTATCAATTAGTTACTCACGTTAATCAAAACCATGCTGTCCCAGATAAAGTAAGCAATAGCAAGTTTGTAGCAGTTAATCTCTATCTTTCTAGCTCTCTATTATTAATTCTAGGATTAGTTTTAAGTTAAATTCTGATAGCCAAAAAATATGCTAAAAAAAGTTATTCGTACCGCCCAAGCTCCTGCCCCCGTTGGTCCTTACAATCAGGCGATCGCAACCTCGGGACAAATGCTCTTTATTGCTGGACAAATTCCCTTAGATCCCACCTCAGCTACGATAGTTGGCTCAGGAGACATTACGGCGCAAACCAAGCAAGTAATGGCTAATATCGAGGCAATTCTAACTGAAGCAGGAGCCAACTGGGATAATGTTGTTAAAACCAGCGTTTTTTTAACTAATTTAGCTAATTTTGGCGCTATGAACCAAGTATATGCGCAATATTTTGCTGAAGAAACGGCTCCTGCTCGCGCTTGTGTTGAGGTTTCTCGTTTGCCTAAGGATGTCCTAGTTGAGATTGAATGTATTGCTGTAATTGATAGCTAGTGTTGAGTTAGTCGATCAAAAGCATTTTAATGCGCCTGATGTGAATTATTTTCGTTCATCTTATCTGAAATACCTAAATGTTTGCTATGAATGATTCTGTTTTTAGCTTTTAGCTGTTAGCTGTTAGCTCTAGGCTCTAAATTGTTGCCTGTAATTTATTCATAGCTATTGGCGATTACGCGACCCGTAGCCGACTGAGCGCAATTATATCGAGACAATTTAGCAACCATTTCAGCGCGGGATGACACTTCTAACTTACGAAACATTCGTTTTAAAGCTTGCTTGACTGAGTTTTCCTGAATCCATAGAGTTTCGCCAATTTCGGCATTAGTTAAC
>JBCCDL010000379.1:0-6199 GCA_039030815.1 Cyanobacteria bacterium P01_A01_bin.83
ACTGTTGACTGTTGACTGTTGACTGTTAATTATGCCTTCTGGAGTTGTACACGATCGCATTACACTTTGGCTGCTTCCCTGGATTGTCGGAGGGACTTATAGTCTAACTCGCAACGCGGAATTAACCCTACTTCTCTCTGGCAGCTACTTGTTCAGTGGCATGATGTTTGGACCCGATCTTGATATTCGCTCTATACAATTTAGACGCTGGGGTGTTATTCGCAATATCTGGCTGCCTTACCGCCAAATGATGCGCCACAGATCTATATTTTCTCATGGCTTGTTTGTTGGTACATGTGTTCGCCTAATATATCTTGGTATAATTATTGCTTTTATTGCTATTTTTGTTGTGGCGATCGCTCAGTTAATTTTTGGTTTTCCCTGGAATTGGCAAAGTTTTGTTAGGGGTAAATTAAATTTATTGATTACAAAATATCCCTATGAGGCGATCGCTATTTTTATCGGCTTGGAAATAGGCGCAATGAGCCATAGCATCAGCGATTGGATTAGCTCTTATCGCAAACTGTATCTGAAAAGACATAATAAACCGAAGGCAGCAGCTACAAAACGACGCCAAGCAAAAATTTTTACCCAGAAAAAATAACGTTACAGTAATCAGTAATCACAAGAGCGATCGCTTTTACCACACAAAATGTAAACAGGAAAGCAGGAAGAAAAGATGATTTAAAGGATTAACAAAAATCTCTAAATGATTATTAACTTAATTACTTAATTTTCTTTCTTTTGGTAGATTTGTTTTAGACCATTGGTTATACTTTTTGGCTGAGATAAGTAGCTAGTATGCAAATAGTATAGACAAAGCTAATAGCAAATGTATTAATTATTTAACATTAGTTTATTACTTTGTCAATAACAAAAGCATCATTTTATAGTCACTTTTTCAGCATTTATGAATTTATTATCCAAAATAGAAATCCAAAATTTATACCAAGAAAATGACAAGTTCTGCGTTTCTATTTATCTCCCTACGTTACAAGCAGGACAAGAAACAAGACAGAATTCGATTCGGTTTAAAAATTTGCTAGATGAAGCAGAATCAAAATTAGTAGCTGCGGGTTCTGGCGATGACGAAGCCCACGAAATCTTAAAAGCAGCCAAGGCGAAAATTGAAGACTACGATTTTTGGCAACATCAGGGGTCAGGTTTAGCCTGTTTCATTGCTCAAGGTAAAACTCGTTACTATCGTTTACCACAGAATTTTTCAGAATTGGTTGTAGTTAGCGATCGCTTTTCCCTCAAACCGTTGTTGCCTCTTCTTACCACTGATGCTAACTTTTACTTACTTGCACTAGCTCAAAATGAAGTTCGTTGGTTTCAAGTCAGCAAATATAGCATTCAGCAATTAGACTTACCTGAGGATGTTCCCGCCAGTTTAGCAGAGGCATTGCGTTACGATGACCCTGAATCACAACTGCAATCCCATAGCGTCAGAAGCGATCGCAATCCCATCTTTCATGGGCAAGGAGTGGGCAATACGGATAACAAAGATGAAATTCTGCGCTACTTTCAGCAAATTGATCGAGGATTGAGTCCAGTTTTAGAATCGGCACCAAAGCCCTTGGTATTGGCGGGAGTAGAATATTTACTTCCTATTTATCAAGCAGCTAATTCTTATAATCGGTTGCTTTCTCAGGGAGTAACAGGAAATCCTGAGAATGTTTCCTTAGAAGAATTGCAGCAAAAAGCTTGGCAGGTTATCCAACCTAATTTTCAACAAACCAAACAAGATGCCGAAGAAAAGTATCAACAGTTGCTAACTACTGAACAAGCTAGTGCCAACATCGAGCAAATTATTCCCGCTGCTTATCAGGGACAGGTCGATACCTTATTTATTGCCGACGATTTTCAATGTTGGGGTAAATTTGAACCACAAACAAATTCTATTCAGATAGAAGATAACTCTACTCCAGAAAACCATGATTTAGTAGATGTGGCTGCGAGCAAAACTTTCTTACAAGATGGCATGGTTTATTTACTGCCCAAAGCTCAAATGCCGAACGGTGAGTCTCTTGCAGCCATCTATCGATATCCTGTTTATGCTAACGCTAAATAGGGTTCCCAAAAATCCTGATATTACTCTTAGATTTTGAGCTAAAGAAATTATTTAGCTCAAATTAGCCAAGTTTTTAATAGCAGTTCTAATTTTGGTATTTCGTCATCTGTTTAGTTGAAGAAATTGCGACAAAACATGTTAAAAATATCACGATCGCTATTAAGATTAAATAATTTTAAATCCGTGCATCACTGGTATAGCAAGCTTCTAATCCGCTAAACTAAGCCTAAAAAAACTACCAGGCGATCGTCGATATTATCTTTATTACTAAAGCAGAGGGATACTAGAAGTCATAAAGTATAGTAATATGTCAAACAATAAATCTTTAGCAGAATGTAAGCAAATTTGGTAATCGCATATACATCAAAAGCAATTATCAAAATTATTCAATTTTTACTTTTATCAAGTGTCAGTCGAATCAAACCAAAGTAGAACTTCTGCCCAAATTATTAATAGTCCTGGGGCAATTACTGGACTATTTACCCTCTTCTTTGTTTCTGGCTTTACAGCACTGCTGTATCAGGTTGCTTGGCAAAGGATATTGGGTTTGTTTTCAGGTTCTGATGTTCGTTCTGTAACGGTGGTAGTGGCATCTTATTTACTGGGACTAGGCATCGGTAATCTCTTTAGTAGCAAAATTAGTAATTACTTTACTAATCGTCAATGTGTTCGGGCTTACGGTTTATGTAATCTGGCTATTGCTCTGTTTGCTGTTTCTAGCCGCTTCCTATTTTACGATTTGTTATTTCTCAGGCTACAGTACCTAGCTCAGTCGACAGTGGTAATGTTGGCGATAGTGTTAGTTAGCCTGTTGATTCCCACCACTCTAATGGGTTTGTCATTACCCTTGCTATCTAAAGCAATTAGTCGAGGGGTTGAAAATGCTGCGGCGCGAATTGGCTGGCTATATGGAATTAACACCTTGGGATCGGGACTGGGAACTTTAATCTCTGGCTGGTATATAGTTGGTACTTTTGGCTATGAAAAGACAATTTATATTGGTGCAGTGCTTAGTAGCTGTGTTGGTTTGACTGCTTTAGTGATATCTTCGCAGTTTGGCAATTTCAACTTTAGCCAGCAAAATAGCGATTCTCTGGGAACACCTCTTAATAGACAGGAAAAATCATTACAAGAATGGTATCTGCTGGTATTTGTCTCAGGCTTTGCCGCTATTTCTTGGGAGATAATTTGGTTTAGAGTTCTTGATATTGCTTTGCAGTCTAATGCTTATACCTATGCTCACCTGTTGGCTTTTGTTTTAGTTAGTAATGGATTAGGTAGTCTATTTGGGTCTAAGACAATTTACCGTATTCGCCAGCCCCGAAAAGCCTTTCTCTTGATTCAAGGAGTGGTAGCGGTTTATTCAGCGATCGCAATTTGGCTAATTGCCCTAATTTGGCAGAACTACCCTGGTTTACGTTCTGATATTGGCTATATTGATTTAAACAATCTCGACTTTCCTATTTATTTTAAATACTTAATTGTTCCTAGCTTGATGATGATTCTGCCGAATCTACTGCTAGGTTTTTATTTTCCCCTGGTACAAAAGGCGGTTCAAAAAGACGATCGCTTTGTAGGTCAAAGGGTAGGTTCAATTTTAGTTGCTAATATTTTAGGCAACGTTGCGGGCAGTTTAGTTACGGGATTGGTATTGCTAGATACTCTGGGTACTTCAGGTTCTATTAGGCTACTGGGCGCTTTGGGTTTGGGATTTTTGGTACTAATCAATCCCCGTTGGGCTTGGGCTAAATTTACCATAGTAATTACACTGATCGCCCTAATTACAGTAATCCTGTTTCCCCGTAATCATAATCTGTGGGCGGCACTACAAGGAGTCCCAAGCGATCGCTATTTTATTATGGATGAAGATTCTACTAGCGTCGCTGCTATTACCGAAGACGAGCAAATAGGCAAACTATTCGCTAGCGGACAGGTACAGGCAAACTTTCCCTATCTGCATATTCATGGGCTGTTGGGTAGCATCCCCGCTTTACTCCATCCTAATCCTATTAACGTGATGATTATCGGACTTGGTTCAGGAGGAACCCCCCACAGCATTGGTGTACACCCTGCCACTGAACAAATCAAAATTGTGGAGCTATTGGGAGCAGAATTGACTGTCTTAAAAGAATACGCTCAAACTAAAATTGGTCAACCCTTGAAACATTTATTTGCCGACCCTCGCTACCAAATAGTTGTTGGAGATGGTCGTAGAGAACTGGTGTTAAGTCAACAAAAATTTGACATCATTGAGGCGGATGCTATTCAACCCTGGCGGTCACGGGCAGGAATGCTCTATTCTCAAGAATTTTTCCGTGAAGTACGTTCCAAACTCAAGCCAGGAGGGTTTTTTGTCGAATGGGACGTGGGAGCCAACACCAAAAGTACCATGTTGACAGTTTTTCCTTATGTTACCCGCGTGGGCTTGGGTGAGCAAAAGAATCTCTGGATATTAATTGGCAGTGAGCGTCTGGTCAAGTTTGACCGAGAAAAACTATTAACTATGCTTGATTTACCTGCTGTAATTAATTTTCTGGAAGATAAAGTAGGGCTTGATGTGGTTAAGATACGCCAAGATGTTGAAGCTGCCGCAGTAGAGACATTTACTGCCGCCCAAAATGAGAACCTTCAACCAATCAACACCGATCTTTTTCCTCAAGGTGAATATTATCTTAATAACTGACCTTAGGCAGTACGTACCAAAAATTAGTCTTGTTAGTCGTTAGTTGTTAGTTGTTAGTTGAATACAAATACCCACTACCTAACTAATCTACGTACTGCGATCATCACTAATTCCCATCAACATTCAATTCTTCACTTAAAACCTTCAATCTTACAATTTGTTCCCCATCTTCATCTAAAGGCACTTCAATAATGTCGCCAGTCAAAGACTCTAAGCAAGTTAACAGCGATCGCAAATGGGGATTAGAGGCTCCTGTTTCAACGTAGAGGCGATCTGCAACGTTACTAATTCTTTTCCAGGTAGTAAATAGCTTGCCTACGGTTTGCTCTAAAGTAGTTGCTTGTTTAACTAAATCTGCGGCAGTGTTGATACAGTCTAGTCTCAAGGCTTCTTCTAATGCTAATTCCATATCTACCGCCTTGTCCCTTAAAGTTTGTACCTGTGCGGCAGCATCCAGGTATTTAGCCAGATTTTTTGCCTCAGTAGTCATCATCTTGACCGTATCGATATCAGGACTTTCGGCAATTTCTTTTTTAATCTCTACAAGATGAGAATCTGGTAACTTTTCCATTTCTCGCACCAAAGGGGCTAGATGTCGAGCAGGTAACGAGCCTTCTGCTGCCTTTTCCTTAATCTCATCAGGTAGTAATTCTGAACTCATAGCAGTCCATTCATCGGATAGCTGCTTTACTTCTCTACGAGTAATGCGATCGCCTTTTTGTGCCGCTTCACTAACTAGCTGCTGAATTTCTGGGGCAGATTTGGCGGTTTCCACGAAGGCTCGTTTACTAAAATTGTTGATACTCTCAGGCTCTAAAACACCATCTGCTAATAAGGTATCGGCACTATTTGCCAGTTGAATCAAAGCATAAGCTTGGGATTTAGTAATTTCGCGATCCTTAAGCCAGTTGAGAAAACCCGCACCTCTACCTTCACCGCCTTTCTTTTCCCTGTCCCTTACTGAACGCAATACCCGTCCCCGCCAAATGTCTGTTTGCAAGTCAAAGCGATCGCAAATTTTCCAGATGGTATCTAGTTGTTGGCGAAAATCTGACTCACCAATCTCTTCATCTTCAGGATCGGGTAAATCAAAATTGAAGTCGGCAGGAATCTCTAAGGCAGCCGCAATCTCTTCATTGGAGACGCTGTTGCCATCAACTAGGGTAACTTCACTCATGCGGGGCAGAATATAACAGTAAAAAGCAGATTAACACAAATCGCGGTCGCTTAAATTGTGTGTTCTACACTTAAATTATTAACTGATGTTACGCACTCCATAAATCTTCTGAGATAGGGATTGGGCAATCGTGACAAGTTAAGAAACTTACTAATCAGTCAACTACTAGATATAGTGTGTAGTTACTTTTTAAAACACTATATAAGAGTTAAAAATCAATTTATATGCGCTCGCCAAAACTAAGAGAAAAAAGTCAAAACTATCC
>JBCCDL010000380.1:0-6196 GCA_039030815.1 Cyanobacteria bacterium P01_A01_bin.83
GAGGCTTCGATTGTTACCCCCAATGTTGTAGTTGAAGATGCGATTGCCGATTATCTTGAAGGAGGAGCTATTCGGGGCAATAATCTATTTCACAGCTTTGCCGAATTTAGCATTCCCCAACAGGATCGAGTTTATTTTGCTTCACCCGCAGGCATAGATAATATCTTGACCCGTGTTACAGGAGATAATATTTCACAGATATTTGGCACTTTAGGAGTGGACGGTGCCGCTAATTTATTCTTACTCAATCCTAATGGCATCGTTTTTGGTCAAGATGCTCAGTTAGATATTGCAGGTTCTTTTTTAGCGACTACTGCTGATAGCTACATTTGGGCAGATGGGTTTAACTTTAGTGCGACAGATCCAGAACCCCCACTCTTAACGTTGAATATTCCTGTTGGCTTACAGTTTGGCTCAAATCCTGGCTCGATTATCAATCGCTCACGCAGCATGCCAACTAGCCCTCCAGAAGTCTCTGACCCTGAGAACTTTATTCCTCCAGAAGGGTTACGGATTGCTGAGGGACAAACTCTCAGTTTTCTGGGTGGAGAAATCAGGCTCGAAGGTGGATACCTCAATACCTCAGGGGGAAAAATTGAACTAGGGGCAGTTGGGGCAGATAATATAGTCAAGTTCAGTCCTAACGATAATAATTGGCAGGCTGACTATGAAGATGTGAACAACTTTGCCGATCTTAAAATCAATCAGCATGGGGGAATAGATGGGGGGCAGATAGGAGGTACTCAAATTTCCCTTACAGGTCGCAACATCAGCATGGGTTACGACTTGGATACCCTAGCACAGCTAGATTATCAGATTGAAGACTTTTTTAATTTAGAATCTTCACCGAATCTAGACCAGCTAACTCCAGATCGGACTAGAATTGAGGCTCAAAACCATAATCATCCAATTCCTACCCTGATTGAGATTAATGCTGCCGATACTTTTTCGATTATTGATCCAGGGCGCAATAGTGCGATTATTGATCCTAGTCGCAATAGTCGTAATATAGTAGCTCACACATCGGGAACAGGAGATGCTGGGGTAATCGATATTGTTGCCGATTCAATTATTATCTATGGTGCCAGTGTAGAAAGCTGGACTCTAGCAGGAGCATCGGGAAATGGGGGGGAGATTAACTTTACGGCTCAAAATATGTCTCTCAACAATGCTGGTGCAGGAGTTAATACTTTTAGTCAAGCAGATGGAGGCATAATTAATTTAAACATTGCTCAAAATGTTCAACTCAAATCTGGTGGTTTCGGTGCCACAGCTAGGGATGAGGGGAAGGGGGGAGTAATACAAATCAAAGCCCAGAATCTAGATATTAAATCTGGTGGTTTTGGTACTAGTACTTTTGGCAATGGCGATGCTGGAGTAATTGATCTAGATATTAGTGACAGCTTAAGGGTAACTTCAGGTGGTTTTGGTTCAGATGCTGCTGCCGATGGCAATGGTGGCACAATTCAAATCGATGCGAGAAATATTGAACTAAATGAAGCTGGGATGGGAGTTAGAACAATTGGAGGAGGTCAAGGAGGAGAAATAGAAATTAATGCCGAGACTATTATGCTGCAAGATGGCGTAATTAGTGCTGAATCTGGTGAAAACTTTGACGAGCGTATTTTTGTTAATGAGAACTTATCAACACCAATAGGGGATAAAGATGCAGGTAACGGTGGCAGTATTTCAATTACGGCTCAGGATTTACTGATTGACAACGGTAACATAACCACCTCCACTTTTGGTACAGGTGAGGCAGGAAATATTACCTTAGAAGTTGATTCGGTAACGGCTATTGGTGGAGATTTAATTACAGGAGTCAATAGCTCAACTAAAGGTAGCGGCAGAGGAGGGGATATTACCATTATTGGCGATCGCTTATCGTTGCAGCAAAATGCTGGAATTGCTGCTAACTCTGAGGCTGGGGGCATAGCAGGAGATATTTTCATTCAAGCCCAAGAACTGATTCAACTGCAAGGCGGTATCATCTCAGTTGACGGCGGTACATTAGGCTCTCCTGGTAATATCAATCTTGATAGTGCCACAATTACTCTCGACCAAGCAGGCACAATCTCCGCTACAACAAATCGGGGAAAACAAGGCAATATCAACCTGACAGCCAATAGCCTCTGGTTGCGCGATCGCAGTACAATTGTTACTAATGCTACTGGTGGTGCTACTGGAGGTAATATCAAAATTGATTTAACTAGTAATTTGCTGGCATTAGACAATAGCCAGATTAACGCTAGTGCCCAACAAGGACAGGGAGGCAATATTAAAATTAATGCTACAGGTATTTTTGTTGCCCCCAACAGCAAGATTAACGCTAGTTCCCAATTTGGAATTGATGGTTTGATTCAAATTAACACTCTAGCAGTTGCTCCAGATTCAGGCTTAATTTCATTGCCCTCTACCATAACCGATCCCAGTGAATATTTGTCCCCTAGCTGTAGCGTACATCAAGATAGTTACTTTACTAACGTAGGTCAAGGAGGTATCCCTGCCAATCCTTTACAAGATCTAATAGATAATACTATTCTTCCTGATTGGAACCAGGCTATGACCGCGTTTGAGGGTGCCTCAATTCAAGGATCAAGTTCCCAATTACCCCAGCCCAACTCGATTGTTGAAGCTCAAACCTGGAAAATTAACCCCCAAGGCAACGTCGAGTTAATCGCATCTTCTACAGATAATAATTGGAATCGTCTTTTCCTCCATGAGTGTTTAGGAAATCAGGAAAATTATTAGGAGCTAGATAACAAATATTACAAATTAGTTACATTGCCTAGTTTGTGTCCATGCCGACAACTAGAAAAACTAGGTATAGAAGCGAGAACCCGTATACACCTTTGTTTGAGAAATGTTGTTTATGTTTAAGTGGTAACCGTTCACTCCCCCCTCGCACTTACAAAGTTTCACCCCTAGTAGTATCGATGGGGTCGTTTCGTGAAACCGCCTTTCCTAGAAAACCGTTGACTTTGTATATACAAATGAGTATATTCAAAGTATGAGATTTGAGTGGGACGAAAATAAGAATCGAAGCAACATCGCCAAACACGGGATTGATTTTGAGCAAGCCAAGACAATCTTTGAAGATCCAAACTTATTAACCTACGAAGATACTCGCTTTAATTATGGAGAAGTCAGAGAAATTTCTATTGGACAACTGCTACTGACAACCCAGCAGAAAATAATTATTGCCCTGGTGGTCTATACCGATAGGGATGGAATAATCAGACTGATTTCTGCCAGAAAAGCTAGTAAGCAGGAGAGGAAAGCATATGAACAACAATCAATTTAATCCAGATATGTCTTTAGAAAAAAGGGAAAAGAAACTAGCGCAAATGAGAGATGAACACATCGATTTTTCTGACATTCCCGAACTAGACGAAGCATTCTTCAAAAATGCCAAACTAGTCAAAAGGAAATCCAATACAGAAGCAATTTCCATTCGGGTTGACACTGATACATTAGAGTGGTTTCGCACTACAGCCGAAAACGATCCAGAAATCAGAGGATATCAAACCCTGATTAACGATGTGTTGAGAACTTACGTTACCCATCAGACAAAGAACAATGGCAGCTCTCAACAGTCACCATCTACGTGAGCGACTATGGGGTTGCTTTATCTAATCGCAGTTTTGACTTTTGACTTTTTTAATTGCTCTCTAGTTAGGACTTGCTTTATAACTCTGAAACCATTTCTATGCAAAAATTTCAAGCTTTTTATCTAGAAAAAAGTGCCAGGTCACCGTTACACCGCCACGTCCGACATAAACGACATGCGGCGGGGTATACAAGCCCCGGAGGTTTCCTCCGGGGTCAGCCCCTTGCGAACCGAAGCGCCTTTGTGGGGAGACCCCAGGCGACGCGGACTTCTAAAAGGACGGTGCCTGCGGTGAGTGAGTCAGACAGACCCCCCGCTGGAAGCACGGGGCTGACATCACGACTTCGTAAAATTAGCCAAAAATCGCTGAATTCTTGAAATTCTATTGTTTCCATCTTGCACTTTTTTAGGATCTAAAAGTCTATAATGCCTGCATAGCAGACGTTCTAGACTTTCTCAGCAAGTCCTAGTTAGAATCAAATTGAGTGAATTAGTTGCTGAATCTGCTTTTAGCGATATACTCTCAATGCGCTCAATCATGCCCTAATGTTTAACTGCTCACCAAGACTTACAATTAACTCACAATTAACCTAAAGCTAAAATTCATACCTTGTGACTGTATTTCAACAAGAACGCTTATTATTTACTCCTGCCGCACCTGAACCAGATGCTATTAGAGCAATCTTTGCTTTTCCCAATGAATATACTATCGGCATTACTAGTTTAGGTTTTCAAATTGTCTGGGCAACTTTGGCAATGCGTTCTGATGTTGATGTTCGCCGTCTGTTTACTGATATTCAAGAGTCATTACCGCAAAACTCCGAATTGCTAGGGTTTTCTGTCTCCTGGGAACTTGACTACATTAATATTTTTGATCTGCTAGAGTCTTTAGATATTCCATTACTGAGCAGTCATAGGCAAGACAACCATCCTTTAGTATTTGGCGGTGGGACAGTATTAACGGCTAATCCTGAACCTTTGGCAGATTTTTTTGATGTAATCTTGTTAGGAGATGGAGAAGAGTTACTAGATAGTTTTATCGATGCTTATCAAGAGGTACGTCATGCTGATCGGGCAACTAAGCTGGAGCATTTGGCGCAAGTACCTGGAATTTATATTCCCAGCCTATATCAAGTAACTTATCATAGTTCCAGTGGCGAAATTAAAGCGATCGCACCTGGCATCTCCAGTATTCCCAGCGTAATTCACAAACAAACTTATCGCGGTAATACTCTCTCTACTTCTACAGTTGTTACCGAAAAAGCAGCCTGGGAGAATATCTATATGGTAGAGGTTGTTCGCAGTTGTCCTGAAATGTGTCGTTTCTGTTTGGCAAGCTATCTTACTTTACCCTTCCGCACTGCATCTGTTTCAGGCTCACTGATCCCAGCAATTGAAGCAGGATTAAAAGTCACTAGCCGTCTCGGTTTACTTGGTGCTTCGGTAACTCAACACCCTGAATTTGAAGCAATCCTCGATTATTTATCTCAGTCTCAATATGATAATGTTCGTCTTAGTATTGCATCGGTGCGAACTAATACTGTGACAGAAAAATTAGCCGCTACTCTCGCCAACCGTGATACCCGCTCAATTACTATTGCCGTAGAAAGTGGTTCAGAAAAAGTTAGACAAATAGTTAATAAAAAATTGACTAATAATGAAATTATCCAAGCCGCCATAAATGCTCAGGCTGGTGGTCTAAAGGCATTAAAACTGTATGGCATGGTGGGTATTCCTGGAGAAGAGATGTCAGATGTCGAAGCAACCATTAATATGATGTTGGCAATCAAAAAAGCTGCTCCCAAATTACGATTAACCCTAGGATGCAGCACTTTTGTGCCTAAATCTCATACGCCGTTTCAGTGGTTGGGAGTCAATCCAGATGCTAAAAAACGTTTAAAATATTTAGAGAAAAATTTGCGTCGGCAAGGAATTGATTTCCGCCCTGAAAGCTATAACTGGTCGGTGATTCAAGCTCTAATTTCTAGAGGCGATCGCCGATTAGGCAAACTACTTCAGCTAACCAGAGAATTTGGTGATAGTGTGGGCAGTTATAAAAGAGCTTTCAAGCAGCTAAAAGGGCATATACCACCCCTTGATTATTATGTTCATCAACATTGGCAAGCAGAACAAGTACTTCCCTGGCAACACATTCAAGCTGCATTACCTCAAACAACTCTAGTTAAACATTTAACTGAAGCAATGGCGCTTAAGAAATAAAACATTGCTCATTACAGTTTGTCTTGTCTTTAATAATTGACTTATATTTTATATGCAAACAACTGCCGAATATACTTGCGCTTTTTGTGGCGAATCTAATAGCACCTTTGTCGATCTTAGTGCTGGCATGCAACAGTCATACATTGAAGATTGTCAAGTATGTTGTCGTCCTAATGTTTTATACATTTATGTCGATGAAGATACTTTAGATGTCGAGATCCAAAGTGACTATCAAGATTGACATCCTCCCCCACTTAAGCCACCTCGCTATGCTCGATGTCTTTGAAGTGGGGGATTCCAACACCTCGCGATGCTGATTTTCTGCTTCCGCCCGTGCCAACTAGAGTATTGTGACCAATACTCCCC
>JBCCDL010000381.1:0-6162 GCA_039030815.1 Cyanobacteria bacterium P01_A01_bin.83
AAATTATCACCTCTGATTGCTCCACCTTCAATGCGCGAACGTAACTCGTCCATCGAGTTAATCTTAGAGCTTTCTGAACCTAAACTATTGTCTGGAACCACTTGTGCTGAAGATTTAAGCGGATACAGAACACCAAGAATTACTACCAACAGAAAATATCTGAGTTGCTTGAGCATGGTGAGAAATTATCAAAATACTTGCCATCTATCATATAATTCATTGGGCTTCAAAAATCAAGTCAGCTTGTACTTACATGAAGTCTTAATCTTTAAAAAAGATAATGTTAATGTTATTATTTACGCAATTGTGAAAATTTTTATTATCTCTTCTTTTAATAAGTCAACAACACTACTAGATTTGAGCGAAACATACCAAGAAAACAGTATAATTCTTACTTAAACTTACGAACTTAATATTCTGCTCCTTCAATTGATTTAAAATGAATGTTCAATTACTTACAAACAGTACACTAACTCTTTAGCAGATAAATAAATGTTAGAACTTACAAGCTTAAAACCAAGTAATACTAGCTTTGAGCGATCGCAGATCGTAAAATTAAAGCCTATGGCTCTATCTTTGATTATGAGTGGTTAGAGCGAGAAAAAATCAAGATTTGTGATGCTCTATTAAATAAAACTAACGAGATAACCGATAAATGTTCTTTCGACTTGGCAATTCGCAGGTTGAGTTGTTCTGGATGTACAATTGGCAGCTTGGTTAGGGCAATTTTAGATAAAACCATAGTTCCAAACGTAAAAGACTTTTGCTATGTATCTACAAAATTTAGAATTAAATAAATCCGTACTGAGTTACCAAAATTGCTACTTGAGTGCGATCGCGTAATTGAAACCGACTTAGGATACTGGTTATGTGTGCCTTAACCGTTCTTTGAGAAATAAAGAAGTGGAGGAAAAAGGCGAGGATTAGAATTACTCGTAATCGCCGACATGCCAATTAAAGTAAAACCCAGTCCAATATAGACAAAGTTGAGTGGATCACCCTTTTTTGGCAGCCACAAACCAAGAACTAAAAAAGCGATCGCGCTAGATATTGATACAGGAAATAAAAATGTACTAAGTTCGGGAAATATTGGCGAAAATTCCCAAAATATAGCCGAAGAACTCTTACGAATTCCAAACTCAATTAACATACTAATAGTAAATAAAATCCACTCTAGGTAGAGTAGTAAGCGTAAAGGATTATTTTTTAGTCGGTTGAAATATACAATCATAAAACCCTATCAAAAAAATATTAACAAAGAAATTTTAAATCTAATAAATTAAATATAAATAAGTAGTATATAGATTTTTAAAAAGCTATCAGATCGACTAAAGTAATATTTCATTGCCGTTTTTATATCAAATAGTAATTACCGAACCGATTCAATGTACTTTAGTTCAATTTAAGACATCAAACTTTATGTACCTTTGTACAATCGCTAATTAGACGTTAGACCGAAGCGATCGGATTAGGAAAGAAATAGCATAATTACATGAATCTAATCTTTTGACATACAAGTTTATTATGAAGTCTCAATTAGTCTCCTTAAAAGTAGCAATTGCAGTCACCACAACAGTTCCATTTTTGCACCCAACAAGTGTGGCAGCATCCATTCGTGACAAAATCAAGAATATGTCTCAGCTAACTTGTGCGGAATTCTTGGATATGGGTATGATGCAAAAAATTATGAGCGTTGTCTGGTTGAGCGGATGGACATCGAAAGAACAAGAGCGATATATGTTTGCACCCGATCTCCAACTTTTGTCTAATAAAGAAGATTTATTGGCAGAGAACTCACTCTCTGACAAGGTATTTAGAAATTAGGCAGGGCAAGCCTTTTAGACGGGTTCGCTGCTAAAAAGATTCGAGGTTAATTTTGAGTAACTCGACTAGTAAAGATGATTATCTCGTAACTAACCATGTTAATGTGACCATATTCTTAAGAGCGATTGCGCTCCGCGCACCCCGAAGAGATCGCAACTACATAAGGCTTGCCCTGCCTTACATTCCAGCGTGCTGTTACCCCGTGAGGGCAGAGAATTGTAAAAGTAATTAGCAAGATCTCGTTTTAAACCAGGTACCAGATTGGGACTATTAATGTTTTTGCTGATTGTTAATTGTTGATTGTTGTCTCAGTGAAAGCAGTTTTTAGTATTCACTTGGTAATCAAATCGGTCAAGGTTTCAATTACACGATCGCCCTCTAACGGCACTATATCTTTACCGTGCATCATTTCTTGCAGGATTATAAAATATGCCATTGTTCCCATCATTACCCGAACTGTGGCTTCAGGATCTTCTAATTTTAGTAAAGGATGAGATTTGAAATATTTGGTCAGGATTTTAATTGCAGGTTTAGCCACATTATTGACATAAGCCTGAGCTAACTCTGGGAAACGCCCCGACTCGCCAATAATAATCCGCATAAAGTCCCGAAAAGAGCGATTACTTTGAGCATTGGCTAGCATTTTGGTTGCTATTGCCGACAACACTATTTTTGGGTCTTGTTCTAGAGATTGAGATGAATCCAACCCCATCACTATCTGAAATTTATCTTTAACCAAATTCTGGATTAGGGCATTAAATAGGTTTTCTTTATCGCCAAAATGACTGTATATCGTCGCTTTAGAAACTCCTGCTGACTTGGCTACCTTGTCCATGCTAGTAGCAGCATAGCCATTTTTGAGAAACTCTTTCATTGCTCCTTGCAAGATAGCCTTAGCTTTGGCTTCTCCTCGCGTCGGTTCGGAAATCTGGCGGTCAGTTTTAGTCATACTTTTATTTTCTATCGCGAAAAGACATATTGCAAAACTAGTTAGTTTAGTTTAACATAGTAACTGAACTAAACAGTTTAGTCAGATAAAATAACATGTTGATAGCTATGGAATACACAGCAGATAGCAAAACAAAATCCAGCAAACCTTTGGTAAAGAAAATCCCCGCCCTGACTATTGGTTTAGCTTTGTTAGTGGGTGGCGTAGCGGTTTATCGCCTGATGCCAACAGATAGATCGGAGTCTGAAGTACCCGTACAGACAATGCCCGAAATCAAAACTGTAACTGCATTAGGCAGACTAGAACCCAGTGGCGAAATTATTCAAATCTCGGTTTCCTCCGCAGCCGAAGGCAACCGCATTGACGAGCTTTTAGTCAGTGAAGGAGATAAAATTGCCAAAGGTCAAACCATTGCTATTTTAGATAGTCGCGATCGCTTGGAAGCAGCCTTGAATCAGTCCCAAGAACAGGTAAGAGTAGCCCAGGCAAATCTAGATTTAGTCAAAGCAGGGGCAAAAACAGGAGAAATCAGAGCGCAAGAAGCAGCGATCGCTCGTATCGAAGCTGAACGAGACAATGACATTATTGCCCAAAATGCCACAATCTCTAGAATTAAGGCAGAAGTAAATAATGCCCAGGTAGAATATCAACGTTACGAACAGCTATATCAAGACGGAGCAATTTCTGCTTCCGAAAGAGATAGCAAATATTTAACCCTAGCTACTGCAAAAGAACAGCTAGCCGAAGCTCAAGCCAATCTCAACCGCATCAAAACCGCCCAGGAAAAGCAAATAGCCGAAGCTAAAGCCACTTTAGACCGTATTGCCGAAGTTCGTCCCGTAGATGTAGCAGTGGCAGAAGCCGAAGTCAGACAGGCACAAGCAGCAGTCAAGACGGCACAGGCAGAACTCGATCGCGCATACATCAAATCCCCCCAAGCAGGAACGGTAATCAAAACTCTGATTCGCCCAGGGGAAATAGTTTCTAGCGACGAAGGCATCGCCAGAATCGGGCAAATAGACCAAATGTATGTCGTGGCGGAAGTCTACGAAAGCGATATCCGCAAAGTAAAAGTCGGACAACCAGTAACCGTCACCAGTAGTGCCATAGAAGGAAAGCTACAGGGGACAGTAGAAAAAGTTGGTTTGGAGATTGAAAGACAAAATGTAGTCAATACCGATCCCACCAGTAACATCGATGCCAGGATTGTGGAGGTTGAAATCAAGCTAGACGATGCATCCAGCCAAAAAGTAGCGGGACTAACTAACTTGCAGGTGAACGCCAGGATTGAAATCTAAGTAATAAGTAATAAGTAATAAGTAATAAGTAATAAGTAAGAAATTTTTGAGCAACAATCAACCATCAACTATTAACAAACGAACCAACAAATCAAAAGCACCAGACTAATCAACCAAAAACGATCACCAAATAATGTTTAAATCACTAAAAAATAGAACCCCCCTTGGTTGGCTACAGCTTAAGCACGACAGAATGAAAATGCTAACGGCACTAGCTGGAATTGCCTTTGCAGATATCTTAATGTTTATGCAGTTGGGATTTAAGGATGCTTTATTTACTACTAATACCCAGTATCCCAGACTAATTAAAGGAGACATTATTCTACTTAGTACTCAGGCGACTAATTTTAACGAATTGTATACCTTTCCACGACGGCGACTTTATCAGTCGATGGATGTCCCTGGAGTAGAATCAGCCGAACCCGTTTATATTAGCTCTCTCAATTGGCGCAATCCTCAAACTAAAGAAAAAACTTCAATGATGGTGATGGGTTTCGATCCAGAACGCCCTGCTTTTAATTTGCCCGAAGTTAATCGTCAGCTAGACAAAGTTAAGATTCCCGATACGGTGCTATTCGATCGCGCCTCCAGGGGAAAATATGACGAGATGATTGCCCAAGTGGAACAGGGAAAGACTGTAACTACAGAAAGCGATCGCACTACGGTAACTATTGATGGTTTATTTGAAGTGGGGGCTTCTTTTGCCGATGATGGGGCATTAATGACTAGCGATTACAACTTTTTGCGCTTATTTCCCAGAAAAGAACAGGGAACCGTTAGCTTAGGTATTATCAACCTCGAACCAGGACAAGATCCAGTAGCAGTCAGACAGGCATTGAATACTTATCTGACTGAAGATGTTGAGGCATATACCCATGAGGAATATGTTGATAAGGAACTCGCTTATATTCAAAACCGTTCGCCGATTGGTTTTGTCTTTACTCTGGGTACGACAATGGGCTTTATTGTCGGGATTGTAATTGTTTATCAGGTTCTCTCTACTGATGTAAACGACCACATGGCAGAATACGCCACCTTTAAAGCGATGGGCTATAAAAATTCCTACCTGTTGTTTGTGGTGTTTGAAGAAGCCCTAATTCTATCTTTGGCTGGCTTTATTCCCAGTACATTTTTGGCAATGGGGCTATATCAACTCACCGCAGCAGCAACCGCTTTACCGATTGTATTACCCGTATCTAGAGCGATTACAGTTCTTATTCTGACGATCGTGATGTGTGGTGTTTCAGGAGCGATCGCAACTCGTAAACTCCAGTCAGCCGATCCTGCGGATATTTTTTAAAAAGCTTTTAGCTTTTAGCTTTTAGCTTTTAGCTTCAACTTCTCCCATTCTTCTCTAGTAATAGCCAATTTATTTTCTTCTACCCATTTACCTTTTTTGATAAAACCTTGTGGTATGTATTCGATAAAATTCATCCCAACTCTTTGTAAAACTCGTTCACTTTTGACATTCCATAATGCATGATAAGCCTCAATTCTTGATGCACTTAATGTTTCAAAACCCAACTTCAAAATTTCTTCTGCTGATTCGGTCATGTAGCCTTTTTCCTGTTTTTCGGGATGTAGCCAAAAACCTATAGTCCAAACTTGATCGCTCTTCGAGCTTATGACAATTCTACCCATTGGTTCATCATCTAATATTCGACAAATAGTAAAACTATATGATTCATTATTACGCCAAGAGTTTAAACCATTTTTATAGGATTCAATTAATTCAGCTTCAGTATCAGGAGCATCCCAAAGCATTCCATCATTAAATCCTTCATACCGAGTAGCAGAAAAAATAAATGGAATATCTTCTCTTCTGATAATCCTCAGCTTACACCTCTTGGTTTTGAGAATGATGTCAGGCGATAAATTCATTTCTGTTCACTAAATCAATGAAAGTCAATATTCATTATGAACAATTGACAACTAACCACTAACAACTAACCATGAACAACCAACCAGTAATCAATATCCACAACCTAGATCATACCTTTGGTCAAGGCGAACTCAGAAAACAAGTATTGTTTAACATTAACCTAAAAATAAATCGCGGCGAAATAGTTTTAATGACAGGACCTTCGGGTT
>JBCCDL010000382.1:0-6143 GCA_039030815.1 Cyanobacteria bacterium P01_A01_bin.83
TCAGATGAGTAATTCATAATTAGTTTTGAAGGATAATCAACTCCTGAATAAACTGAGATGGTAATGATGGAGTTATCAATTAAACGGGATTGATGGGGCAGTATACCAGTACCAGAATTGACGGGATAGGCAGGAAAACAGGCTGCACTAAGGCTAAGGCGTAAACTTATGCCTGCTTCTATACACATGCAGGTAGCCTGAAGAGGAATCTGAACTAGAGTGGCATCTGAACTAGACGAATTGAGGCGAATGTATCCTTGAGTGAAATTAAAAACTTTACCTGTTGGCTTTACTGTAGACAAGACAGCACTCAGATCGAAGCTAGGATATTCAGTACTGCAATAGACTTCTAAGGTTATTGCTCCTGCAAGATGTAATTCTGATTCTAGAGGGGCAGAAGTATAGGTCAGTATATCAGAACGACAGTCTAAAGCCGAGCGCTCGAAAGAGCCTCCAGGGTATATAGCATGACCACCTAGTGCGGGTACAGCCCGCCAAGGGTCATGAACTAGAAGATCTATCTGGTTGTCAAATTCGGTAATGCTTTGACCCAGATCGGTGGCTGACATTTCTGGTGGCGAATCGTTCTCTGTTTCCAATTGCCACAGCATGCCGCTATCTTCTCTAATACTAGCCAAACCATCACTAGCTAGATAATAAGTTATTTGTTCATGAGGTAAACTATCAAACTCTCGCCAGCAATTGCTACCCATTTCAAACAGGCTAATGGTTGCTTCTTGTAGCGCACCTGTATCCTTGCCCTTCAGCCAATGATCAAACCAGCGAATCTGAATTTCGTCAATAGGATTTTGTGCTTCTGTCCCATAGTCCATTGCACCAAGTCTTCTCCCCCAGGGAAGATGCGCCCACGCTCCCACTAACAGATGCTGTGGTTGGCTACATTGTGCCAGCATTGCCTGATATAAATTGAGTGTCCCCCGCAAATACGGATCAAACCAGCCCCCAACATGAAGCATTGGCAGATCGACATTAGCTAACAAATATTTTGGCGATCGCTTTTTCCAGTATTCAGCATTGCGATCGCTATTATGCAACCATTGATGATAAAAGGAATCGGGAGCTAATCTTTGTAAAAGCTCTGGATTAGCAGATACTGAACCATTCAAGGATAAATTGCGAGAGGCAGCATATAACTCCAAATAAGCAGCCTCATCCCCCTTAAGACGCGCAGTTTCCCCCGCTAATTGAATTGCCCAGGCTAAATTAGCATATAAACAGAAAGCGCCGTTTTCGTAAGCCCAGTCAGAATAAAGATCGTATGCTACCATTGCTGGTGCGATCGCTTTTAAACATGGTGGCTGATGCATGGCGGTATATAGTTGCGTCATCCCCTGATAGGAAAAGCCATACATGCCCACTTCTCCTGTACTGTTTGGCAACTGAGATACCCAGTTAATTGTATCGAGACCATCAGCTATTTCATGAGTAAACAGGTCAAACTCACCTTCAGAAGTTCCCCGACCCCGCACATCCTGAATTACCACGATGTATCCTTGTGCCGCATACCAGCGAGGATGAGCATATACTACCGTTGAAGCAATCTCTCTGCCATAGGGCTGACGCATCAACAAAATCGGCAACATTTCGTCGGTATCGGGACGATAAATATCTGCATCTAGTCTTATGCCGTCACTAGTCTGCATTGATGCCGTCTGTTTTATTATTTTTACCATTCGGATTATGAGAAGTTGTTGAGCTTAAATATTGCATTACCTAAATATAGGTTGTTAATAATTATTTAAAATTAAGTAAACTTCTCCATTATCTCCAAGGAATTTTTGTTCACTCATGTTTTTGTTAACTCGGACACATCTACGATTATCGCAATAATTCAGCTCTATTTTATTTTCAGAAATTGATGAATTTATCTGTTTTAATATCTCTATACGTTCACTTATTTCAGCTTTTGTTGGAATTATATTTAGCATAATTACTGTTATTCCAATAACTACAAACCCTCCAATTATCATGAGAATCACATAAAATTTAATAGGATTCCAAAAACTTACACGCTCATAACGCATAGTAGATCTCTCAGCACAGCGATCTGCTAATTCAAATTTTTTTATCAAATCATTAGCAGCTTTGTTTGTTGCTTCTTCTAATTCTTTGTTAATATGGTTTACAAGCTGGTTGGTTCTTTGTTCAATATTTTGAGTTGCCTTAACCATTTCCTTACAGGCTTTATCAACAGCATCTTGATTGCGTATAGCTGCTTGCAAAACTCGTGAGAGTAGATCATCGTAATTATTGTCACTCATAGTTTATAAACTTAAATCAGGTTTATTACGATAACGATTGCTTCTATCTAATTCTTGTTGTTGAGAATATTCTCGGTTGAGAGTATTTTCTCGTTCATACCTTAACTCTACATTCTTGATATAATCTCGGTCTAAAAGCCTTAGTTGTAGCATATCAGTTAGTTCTATAAAGAACAATTTACCCTCAGAATTGATAGAAAGAAGTATTCCACTTGTGCTATTAGTATCTTTGTTATTAATCTTTTTGACAAGCTGAAGATAATATCTTAGCTCATCTCTTTTAAATAAATTTTTAGCATTTATTGCTTCTTCTGCTATATCTTCAATAAATTCTTCTAGTTTATATTGATTTTCATTTTGTAAGTCATCTTCTAGATATAAGTACGGAACAATACGCGAAACAAAAGTTTTGTTTTTAGGTGTTATTTCTACAAACCAATGAATAGATTTTGAAATATTTGTCAATCTTTCATTCACTCCAATCATGGCTTTAAGATGTTCTAACTTGGTTTTTTCTTTGATGGAATTATTGTTAGATTGCTTAAACTCAATCAAGCGCACTACTCCAGGAAACTCTAGTAGTACATCAGCAAGCTCTTTATCTGCTGGTGTTTGCTGTAGCAAATTAACCGACGATGCAACTATATCTGATTTAGACTTGGCTCGAACTGTCGAACCAAGTCCATATAAAAAGTTGCCAATAACTACATTTTCGTAGAGCTTGACCTGATGCATATTACTAAGTTTTTACAATATTTTGTAGGTAACAAAGTTGAGATTAAACTATTTAAGCTCCAATATATCTAAGAAATTAGATCAGGGATGAGGTGTAATTGCAGTAATGGTTAACTCATCGCGATTAGGACCATAAAACCAAAAAACGCGAAAAGCAGCAGGAGTCTTGTTCTCTACATAAGCTTCAAAAACTTCTTCTCCATTCGGTCCCTGTATGCTTTCATATTTATGAGTATTCAAACTAGGATGACGTAAGTTAACTTCCATCAATCCCAGGGTTTTTAAAACTTTTTTATGTTTTTTAGAGTCTTCTTTTTTGAGTCTGTTTAAAGATTCTTCGGCTGCGGAGGTAAACCTTAACTTAAATTTCACGCTTTGCTTATGTTGTAAACAAATACTTGACAAACAGAATACTAATCATCAATGTCCAAATCTGCATATTCAGCAAAAGAACCCAAATCTTGCGTTTCTTCCGCTTCAGCTTCTTCTAATCCGCGTTTAAGAGAATTAAGAGCAGATTTATTCTTCCAAAGCCAAAGTTCCTTTTCTGGGATGTTCACAATCGGATCTAGTAGAATTTGCCCAAACTGGTTAACCATGACGCGATAATTTTTTTTCTTCGCTACTGCACCCAATGTCAATCGCCCTCTGTCATCAGCACGAGATGAGGATTTGATTTCTTGAAAATTTGAATCAGCTACAGGAGTATTCATAGTCATGCTTTTACTTTCGATTAAACAGTTACACTAACTCGAAAAGTAGTAATTTATTTTTTATAGAATAGCATTTGTTTGTGGGTAAGTGGGTATTACCCACAACGAGATATGACTTAAATTAGTATTAGGACGATAAATATTTGCATCTAGTCTTACGCCATCACTAGTATGCATTGATGCCGTCTGTTTAATTATTTTGACCATTCAGATTCTAAGAAATTATTGAGCTTAAATGTTGCCCGACCTATATTTCAGGGAAACATAAGAATGTATTGATTGAGAATAGAGAATTTTTTATGAGTTTACACGCCAAAGCATATTATAAGCTACTGGTCTTTTTCGGTATTTTTATGCTGTGTTTGACTACTTTTTTCTGCCAACCTGTAAGAGCTTACAATCTCGAACATCAGCAAAATTTAGATAGTAACCGAAAATGCGTTAAGTGTGACTTTTCTGGAATTAACTTAAGTGGCACTTTCTTAAACGAGGTCGATATATCTAAGTCAAATGTATACAAAGCTAATCTTACAGGCTCTTACTTAAATGATGCTAATTTGAATAATACTAATCTTAATTATGCCGATCTCTCTGAAGCTAGCTTGAATGGCACTAGTCTTAAAAGTGCGAGATTAAACGGTGCTAAATTAAAAAACGCTGATCTAAGTGAAGCCGACTTATATAAAGCAGATCTCTCTGGAGCCTATCTTGCAGGGGCAAAAATTTATGATTGTAGTCTAGAAAGTGCCAGACTCAATAAAGCTAATTTAATAGGAGTTTATTTGAGAGGATCTAATTTAAAATATGCTAATTTAATTCAAGCCAATTTAAGTAATGCAATACTTGACAATGAAAGTAATCAACAATCCAATAATTTTTATCGGGCTAATTTCAATAACGCCATTCTTAAAAATGCCGATCTTAAAGGGGTAAATTTAAATGAGGCTGTCTTAGTTGATGCTGATTTAACTTCCGCTGATTTGAGAAATGCTAACTTAAAAGGCGCAGATCTAAATGGCGCTAACCTAACTGCTGTTAAGCTTGAAGGTGCAATTATGCCTGATGGAAATATTTATGATGACAATTCTTTTAAATATGGCACTTATGATGAATTTAAGTCATAGCCAAGAATAAATGTATAAATTTAATACAAAGAGATGGATTGAAAAATAATTATCATCCAATCCATCTTGATTCTAAATTGAGTAGTTTTCAAATCAATAATTAATATATTTTAAGTTTGATCAACTTTCCTAATAGCTACTCCTTGTTCTGCGAGCAACAACTGTAAGGCTTTTTCTTCACTGTGTTCGTTCATTAGTTCTATGATTGTTTCTATTTTATTTTTGTTTTGAGAAGCTTGAAATAGTAAATAACAGCCATAGCTAATAAATCCTCCTCCTAAAACAGTGTCATCTAAAGAACCCACAACTGGTATAAAGTCAGGAATAAAATCAAAAGGACTCAAAATTTCTAATAGCCCTAATAGCAAGTTAGTAAAACTAAGAATATACATTGCTACATTTCTTGGCTCAAAAATAGTCCACGCTAAGAACCAAGCAAGGATCAAGGGAGTTGCAATAATAATTATATTGAAAATGTTGATCGTAATCTGAAAAATTTGAATTATAGAGCCAAATAAAGTTTGAATAGGTGCAGCCCAAATATTAGGCATTCCCAAAGTCGAATAAGATTGCTGGCTATTAGCTAATAAACCAATAAAGCTCCAGATAAAATAAATAAAACTGACTAGCAATATAAATGCAGCAACTACTTTAAATACATTATATTCTTTAAAATTAAATATATTTCCAGGGAAACTAGATTTTTTACTAATTACGTATGCTGACGAAGATTGTGACGACTGGGTTTCAACGATAGGCTGATTCATGTTTAAAAATTGAATTCTAGATTTTTTATAGCTTTCATTTTTATTCATGACAGTGATCTTCACCCTCAATCTAGATTATCAGCAATTTAAGCAATAATAATCACATACTATAGAGTAATTTTTTAAATAAATAATTATTGAGTAACATATTCAAATTGCTATTTCTTTAAATCTAGAAATAACTTGATGCTGACTCTACTAATTGTCTTTACTGTTAGTATTAAAAAATATACAAATAAATTAGGATTTTAAGAATTAACATTTCCCAAAACAGTACATTGAGCCTGATTGTATAACAGACGATCGCACAATACCAAAGCAACCATCGCCTCTACCATAGGAACTGCCCTTGGTAAAACACAAGGATCGTGTCTGCCTTTTGCTGCAAGTACCGTCTCTTCTCCACCTTTAGTAACTGTTTTCTGAGCTTTACCAATAGTTGCTGTCGGCTTAAACGCCACCCGAATCACAATATTCTCGCCGTTGGAGATACCACCTTGAACTCCTCCTGAACGGTTAGAA
>JBCCDL010000383.1:0-6103 GCA_039030815.1 Cyanobacteria bacterium P01_A01_bin.83
CTGTACGACCATACCTCATCTCCCACTTTCTCCTGAAGCCAAAGCGGGAAACCTCACAATGTAAAAGGGAGGTTTAAAGCTATTTTCTCCGTTATTAAGTGGCGGAGAATTTTGCAATTGATTTACGGAGGCATAAATATAATTATCTGAACCAAAAGCCATGCCGTCAGCCCAACTTAGTAACTGGTCATCTTGATATAAAATTTGATAGGTACCAGTTTCATCTACCACCCCGATCGCATTTTCGGTAATGGAGCTAATATAAACGTTACCCGCATCATCAACGGTAATTCCATCACAGATTGGCTTATCACCATAGCGTTGGACTCGATTTGATAATTCCTGGCTCGAAAGAGATTCATCTAATAAATCTTCAGTAGCGATACGATATAAAGAGGTACCGCTCATTGGTGCATAATAAACCCATTCGTTGTCAGGATCGATAGTAATTGGATTGGCGCCAATTTTAGCTGGTTTTCCTAACAGATTAATTACCCGCTCATCAATAATCATCGGGATATCTTCAGGGCGAGTTGAAATATCTCCCTCTAATACTCGACGAGAGAATCCTGTGTTTAAATCAACTACAATTAGTGCTGAATCGTCACCACTTGCAGTATCAGTAACATAAATTGCGTTGTGTTCGAGATCTACTGCTAAATCATTGAGAAAAGGGCTATCGGGAATAATCGGCTGGGGTAAGTAAATTATCTGGTATAGCTCATCATTATCCGTATCCCAACCAACTATTTTACCTGGTTGTCCTGAACCATCACTACGATCAAGCATCCAGACTATACCATCTTGATCGGCTTGAAGTCCTAAAACCGTATTCAAACCAACTCCTTGATTATTGGGTTCACTACTCCAGGCTTGATTGGGAAAGGGAGTAATACTACCGTCTTCTAATACTTCCACCACTCGCAACGGCGCACCATAGAATTGGTGCTGGCTCATAATTATCCTGCCTTCTGGGGTAATGGCAAGATTCCCTGTCGGATGTTCAATCGGAAATTCGGCGATAATTTCTAGTTCACCTTCCAATTCATTGGTTTGGGCAACTACTGAATGATTAATTGACCAAGATAAACAGATGGCAGCTATCATTAAAAAAATAAAATACCGAAGATAGCGCTTCACTCTGCGAGGTGAAATAAAATTTCTATAGTTGTCCATATCTAGTAAAAATATATTAGATTTATAGTTTGTTATTAGTTCAAACTATTATTAGATATTTAACGCAAATTTTTGACAAGCCGCCAATAGATCTTGATGCAGTTGTGGAGTATTAGCTACGATCGCACCATCATAACTATAGTCTTGGCAAGTATGTAGCGGTGGTAGAGGGGAACCATCTAAGCTAGTTACAATGCAGCCTTGTTGTTGAGCCATAAATGCCAGAGCAGCACTATCAATAAACTTGCCCCGCCTAGTAATCCAGCCGATTAAGTCTCCTGAAAAAATCCCATTATAGTTAGGATATTTAACTGTAGAGTCATAACAGTTTTCAATATCAATTACTTGGTATTTATCCGACAATGCAGGCTTTAAGTACGCCATGCCCCAGCCTAATAATATTTTAGGAGTTGGATTGTTTATTTGCAAGGGCTTACATTGATTTAAGTCTTGCTCTAGATGACCTTGATATACTTGCTGATTTTTGGTTGTGTAATAGTAACGATTCTGGGCAGGAGAAATGGCAATTACTGCTTCATAACTATCAATACTGAGGATACTTAAAATAATCTGATAGTTATCAAAACCATCAAGATAATATTTAGTCCCGTCAATCGGATCAAGAGTAATTAAATAGTTATTGGTATTTAATTCAGTCGCAGCAAAATATTTAGTATTGCGTGATTGTTCATACTCTTCGCCGTAAAAAGCAAGTTCGGGATAGGTTCCCAACAAAGCCACTTCCACCATAGTTTGAATCGACAGATCAGCATCGGTTAAGGCTGTCGTCAAGATATTATCTCCTGACTCTTTAGCTGGCAAAGACTTAATCTGAGTCTGGACTTGTTTAGCATAACCTGCTGCTACTCTCAAATGCGGTAGTAAGGTTTGCAATATTTCTTGGGGTGAAGGCTGGTCAGACATCTAAAAATTAACCTTTAACTACTTTCATAATTATTTAATCCTGAAATAACTATAGTTACAACTTTGAGTGCTGCCTACGCATAATAAATAAGACCATGTTTGCTACTAATTAAATGGTCTTTGTTAATAGTTAGTGGTTAGTAGTTAATTGTCTCGTGGCTTTATTGTTACTCTGTTTCTCATATTTTCCATATGTATCATTCTTGTTTAGATCTCATATAAGAAACATTAATATCTATAGCCTTACGTATCAGTATTAGGACATTTGTTACTCATTACTCGTTACTCACTACTCGTTACTCGTTACTCACGAGCAAATAGCGGGAGTTGTCCTAATGAAACTTTGTACGGCTATAGTAAGCCATTGGTAAAGCTATTTACAACGTTATTTACCAATGGCAAAGTCTATTATTAACCGCAATTAGCTTGAGACGAAGCAACTCTTGTTCCTGAATTATCAGTCTGATAAGCAGTTAAAGTAATACTGCCATCGGATTTAACTGCAATTCCCCTTGCTGGTTGAATCTTGCCTTGGGTCGTTTCTATTGGCTGAGGAACTGTAGATGTCGGAATCGTTTTACCATTGATTGATATATTCTCAGACTCCAATGGCAAAGTTGGGTCGGTTGGGATTCTGCCTCTACCCTTAATAGTTAAATAGTTTTGACTGGCAATAGCACTATTATCTCGACAAGCCTGAGCAACATTTTGTTCTGGGACAACTATGTTGCTCTGTAATTCAGTTGTCCCTTGAATAGAACTAATATCAGGAGTATTAATTGTAACAGTACCATCTAATCCCTCGATTCCTGAACTGGCATTAATGTCATTACTATTACTTTCAATATTACCTTCTGCAATACCTAATAACGAATCAGCGTTAATAGTTATCGCCCCTCCTTTTCCTTCCTGAGAATTGGCTAAAATATCGCTATTGCCATTGGGAAGCGCCACAACAACATCAGTATTAATCTCAATATTTCCTCCCGTACTGGGAAGAGAATCAACTCCAGTTGTACCAGCAAATATTCCAGTTCGACTTTCTAAAGCATTAAGAATATTATCATCAAAATCAAATTCCGATCTTCTATTTGGAGCATTATTACCATCTAACACAATGCGCTCGCTGATATTTAAAGTAATATTTCCTGCATTACCATTACCCTCAGTTGCAGTCTGTAATACCCCACCACTAAATAGTTCTAAAATTTCAGCATTGATAGTTATTTCACCACCGTTATCCTCACTGTCAGTAGTTGCATTAATTACACCACCATTGCTTAAGGTAACTGTCCCACTGTTAAGAGTTATGTTGCCTGAACCTCTACTATCTTTATTTCTGCTGCTAGCCGCTATTAAAGAAAAATTATCTACGGAAATTTTGTCAGAGCTGATAATGTTGATATTACCGCCTTCTGCATTTCCTGAACTACTAACACTGACAATAGCGTTATCGGTTAATGATACTTCGGGTGATTTAATTTGAATTTCTCCCGTATTTCCTGCTGCATCTTGAGTGATTGCAGAAGTTATAGTACTGTTGCTTATAACAACTGATTCTCTAGTATCAATACTAATTTTTCCCGAATCTCCCTGACCATCATTAGGAGCTAAAATAATTGTTCTACTGCTTGATGGTTTCGTTCTTAATAACTCAAAAGTATTAGCGGTAATGTTGACATTTCCCGCATTACCTATTCCACCTGTGTCTACCTTGTCGTCTACTTTGTCTACTTCTACATTAATACTTGAACCATTATCAATAACTACAGAATCAGCAATGGTAAGAGTAACAGTCCCACCATTTGCTTTATTCCCTTGTCCTGGATTGCGGGCTGATAATTGAGCATTGTTATCTAGTTTCAAAGTATTGCTTGATATGTCGATCTCACCTGCATCCCTAGTATTATTATTACCATCTATTTGATCAGCGTTAGCAAATATTCCTGTTGCTCCTTCTCGATTATTGAGAATGTCATCAGCAAAATCAAATTCTGATGGTCTAGTTGGAGCGTCCTCTCCATCTATCATAATATGATCGCTGATAGTAAGATCGACAGTTCCCGCATTGCCCGTACCTTCAGTAGTAGTTTGTAAAACTCCACCAGTCCTTATTTCTAAAGTATCGGCAGTAATATTTATTGACCCTCCATCAGTTTGATTTGCCGTAGAAACATCAATAATGCCGCCATTGGTTAGGGAAACTTTTTCACTATTAAGAGTTACTCCACCAGTACTGGTATTTGCATCGTTGAAGTCAGCACTTCTGCTGCTGGCAGTAATCAAAGAAAAATTATCGATAGAAATATTATCAGCATCAATCTTTATCTGACCAATGTTTCCCCCTGAACTAGAAGCAGAAATAACAGCATTATCTTCTAGAGAAACTTGGGGCGATTTAATAGTAATATCTCCTGAATCGCCTAATTCATCTGGATTAATTGATGTGCTTAAAACATTATTGATTAAAGATACTGATGCCTCAGTCTCAATATTGATACTGCCTGAATTGCCACTACCTGAGCTTGCTTTTTTTCGGTTATTTGCAAAGATATTAGATTTTCTTAGTTCTAAACTATTGGCTGTAATGCTGACATCCCCTGCATTTCCTAATCCCGATCCCGATTCTGCTGTTTGCGTAACAATACTTGCTCCGTTATTTAGTGTTATATCTTCAGCAATCTCAAGAGTTACATTACCTGCATTTCCTGTTCCTTCATTGATGGTGGATAATTGAGCGTTACTATCCATGTTCAAAGTTTGAGCAAAAATATTGATATTACCCGCATTTCCTACGGTATCTGTTGGAACTTCCGCTTGAAATGTACTCCCTTGCCTTAACTCTAAAGTATTAGCATTAGCCGAAATCAAGCCGCCAACCTCAGAAGTAACATCTACCACCGCCCCCTCAGATAGAGTAATGTTCGCCTTAGCTACATTATCGGGAAAACTTAAACTACCTTCATCACTAATTCCAATGACTCCTGCTTGACTTAAGCCCCCAAGTTCTATGATTCCTCCTGGTGCAGTAAGCTGACCACCTTCTAAATTGATGTTGCCACCAATCAAACCAATATTTGCTCCTGATGATACTTCTAATCCCACATTATTAGTGTTGGAGCGATTGGTAATATCCCCAGGTTCGTCACGAAAACCCAAACCAATGGGGGCATTCACCGTCAATATCGGTTGCTCTAAATTATCTACTGCGCTAAATTCGCCATTCTCAAACAGAATACTGTCGGCGCTACTGCCATAAAAAGAACCACCAATATCTAAACTGGCATTTTCACCGAAAAGAATACCAGCAGGATTAATCAGAAATAAATTAGCACTACCGTTGGCACGGATTAACCCATCAATTTTAGACATATTCCCTCCAGTTACGCGGGAGAAAATATTAGCAATATCATTAGCATTATCAAAGAAAGCTTCCTTACCTGTAGATACAGAAAAATCTTGAAAGCTATGGAAAAGATTACCTTCCCTAGTTTCTCCTCCTGTGATTTCAGCAACACTACCATTTTGATTTACTTGGGTGTTGACTGTACCATCAGACGTAACTTGAGCGGGAGAAATGCCGCTTGTACCATCAGAGGTAACTTGAGCGAGAGAAATGCCGCTATTAACCAGAAAATAGCCCACAGTACACAAGGAAACCTGAAGTGGAGAGAAAAATGCTTTATACACGGTAATATTAAAGTGAAATTTGTAATTTCGGGAATACTACCATTATTACTGGTTAATTTAGTTGCTACGTAATAAAAAATTATCAATGTTAGCCGTTAGCTTTTAGGGTAGCCCTGTTTGTACGGGCGAACGGCCGTTCGCCCCTTCATTAAAAAATTCGCAATCGCTAATTATATGAAATACAAAAAAGAATGCATCACATTATTCGTAGGGGCGCATCGTGAAGCAGTACGGTGCGCGGGCATTCGCCCGCCAGTCGTCGAAGACGACGTTTCTGTAAGATGACGGCGCTAACGCGCCATCGTCAGCGAAG
>JBCCDL010000384.1:0-6098 GCA_039030815.1 Cyanobacteria bacterium P01_A01_bin.83
CTATCACCAGTTTGCCCTGCTAAATAATTGTTTTGACTCCAGTTGCCGTTTCCAGCATCAATAGCAAACCAACCAACAGTTTCAGTTGCGTGACCAGAGTAGTTGAGAGCTTCTTCCTTTTGCATAGTGATTTGAAACCCGCTATTACTTGTGTTTCTTTGGCGAGTGTTAACAAAATCTTGATCGTTATCAGTTTGTACTTGACTAAAAACTAAAGGGTCATCGGCAAAATCATTAGCAAAATTAACGTTTTCCCAGCCTTTAGATGATAGTCGATTAGTATCTACTGTACCTACTTCTAAAAGAGTATCATCTTCTAACTGCCAAGTTCCTTCTTCCAAGACTAAGTATGAAAAACTTTCCTTTCCGTGCTTTCTATCTAAATTACGAGGTTCTTGTATAGATGCAGTAAAGCGATCGCCTTGTATATCTTCTATACGAACTATAGCAGCATGACTACTATTATAGGAAAGAGGTTGTGCAAATACCACGGGATTATTATAGTTATGATCTAAAAGAATAGTTTGACTATTATGAGTTAAATTATCAACTATTCCAGTTTCGCCGATTACATTATCAGTATAAGTATTAATTTCCATTTTAAAGAATTGATAAAGAATAACTTTTTGTTTGTCGTATCTTTATATTTCACACTCATGTTACAAAAAAACATATGACTAAGATCACAAAAGAGTTATTTGGTATGCAACGATTTAATTTCTTTAAGTTCGAAAACTGAAATAGTGTCGTGGAATTCTCTTTAATGGTGCAATTTAAGCGTATAATATTTGGAAAAAATAGAGGAAAAAAAAACAATGAACTATTGTCTTGGTTATCTTTCTGGAGCACCAATAGTTTCAACTGAACTTCAAGCAGAGCTTGGAGGAGCTAGAACTCATGTTCTAGGAATAATTACAGCTTTTGAAAAATTAGGTTGGGATGTAAAACCGTACATTGTTGGAGATAAAGTACCACGAAAATGGGTAACTAAGGGTTCAGAAAAGGTAATCAGCACTTCTTTGTTCCGTACACTAGTAGTGGATTTGATTCGCCTCATTTTTTCGGTTATGTACTCTCGAAAAGCCAAGCAAGAGATTGAGTATATTAATCCAGATAAGTACCTTGTTGGACTAAGCGAGTTCAAGTTTTTATTGAAAAAAGCGATCGCATTCTGAAAGAGAAAAAAATAAAATAATTTCTCAAGATTTGTCAACTATAGGATCAACAATTAATAATACGGAAATTACTTGCCAGCTTGATAGTCTGTTTGGAGCTGATTCCTAAAGTAAATATTAAGTCAGCTAGATGTTAATTACAGCAGGGATTTCAGGCGACTATAAGTTCAATTGTTTCAATTTAATAAAACTATTATTAGACAAGAGTTTTAGCTTGATAAGGAATCATCTGTTAGTAATGTCATTAGCTTATAGTCATCTGACTTAATAACAACCGTACTGAAAATCTAGTCAATAGTTTAAATAGATAGTAAACAAATCTTTCTCAGGGTTAATTCAAAATATTTCAGCTAAGTAAATTCCTCATAGAAAAGGCATACATAATCCCAGATTAGTTAAAAAAAACTCTTGATTGAGCGATGTCTTCTGCTCTAAAACAACTTACTTTTTCGGTTCTTGATTATGTTTAATTTTTAAACACGAAGTACTTGAGTAGGATGAATGTTCATTGTTCTGCCATCAGATTACTAAAACAGGATTTGTATGTTGATTTCATGGTGCTATCGGATGTTGTTGTCTTAATAGACTATCCTATAAAAGCTTTTTTACTTCTCAAACACCTTCTATGAGAATTACTGAAAGTTTCTATCTGTTTCTTGAATACTTGCTGAGTTTAATTGAGATCAGAATTTAGAAAATTGTCAACAGAAAATTTAATTATTTTTATCACAGATAATGATATAAGATTATTTTAAATTAATAATTAATACCCAAAATATAGTTATTTATCATGAGTACTCATATTATTACTGGCGTTGCTGGATTTGTTGGTTCCCATTTAGCAGAGGCTGTGTTAGATCAAGGTATAGAAGTAATTGGGATCGATCAATTTAATGATTACTATGATCCTTTCCTCAAGCAAAAAAATATTGCTAATCTTGATCGATTTTCTAACTTTAAACTAATTAAAGCTGATATTGAAGAGTTAGATTGGCAGCAACTTTTACAGTCTGTTGAGGTAGTCTATCATCAAGCAGCGCAAGCAGGAGTCAGAGCTAGCTGGGGGACAGGATTCTTTAACTATACGGCTAAAAATATTAATGCTACCCAAGTTATTTTAGAAGCAGCAAAAGAAGCTACATCTTTAAAGAGAATTGTCTATGCTTCTAGCTCTTCGATCTATGGTAATGCTGCCACGATGCCTACTCCCGAAACTTTATGTCCCCAGCCAGTTTCCCCTTATGGCATTACTAAATTAGCTGGAGAACTTTTATGTTGGTTATATCAGCAAAATTTCGGCGTTCCAGTCACAGCTTTACGCTATTTTACTGTCTATGGTCCCCGCCATCGTCCAGACATGGCATTCCACAAGTTTTTCAAAGCTGTAATCGATGGTGATGCAATTTCTATTTATGGAGATGGTCAGCAAACCAGAGACTATACCTATGTTAGTGATATAGTAGCAGCAAACTTGGCAGCGGCGAAAGTACCAGAAGCCATTGGAGAGGCATTCAACATCGGTGGCGGTAGCCGAGTAACTCTGATGGAGTTACTCGGCATTATGGAGGAGGTAATAGGACAATCAATCCGCAAAAATTATGTTGAGAAGGCAAAAGGAGATGCGCGTCATACTAGTGCGGATATTACCAAAGCTCAAAAGATTTTAGGTTATTCCCCACAGGTATCTTTAGCTGAAGGATTAACTAAAGAATGGGAATGGATTCAAACTATCTATTCCTGAATCTTTTGTCAGTCAACCAGGTATAGTATGGTGCTAATCAAACCAAGATAAGATCTGAGACTTATCTTGCTCTAAACTATTGACTCTAGATTGATGTTGGTTAATAGTTTGCTGCAATTTTTCTAATTTAATACAGCTAAGGTTAAGTGCTTCTCTTAATTTCTGCTCATATCTTTGATTTTCTCTTTCTAAAGTAATAATCAAGGCTTTAATTGATTGGTCAATTATTAAGCGGATTAGGTTCTGATAGTTGCGCGACATGGTTTGTTTAAGTTCTTTTGAATGTTGTTTTAGCTTTGCTTTTTTAATATTTTGCCCTGTAATTAAGTTGATAAGTTGAAAAACTACGATAGCAAAGCCAATATATTTTCCTTCGCCAAAGCATATTAAGGTGAATAGGTATATTCCGAAACCTAATAAAATAAAAATCAGCAGCCTAAATATACTGTTTTGAGTAAAATGATAGTCAAAGATAATTCTACTTTGAGATTTTAGACAACTGTAATTGATAATTTGTTGTAAATCTAAATTAGAATGTTCCTGTAAAATTACTAACGCTGGTAGTTTATTTTCTGAACTCAATAAATGATTCATACTATTTAATTGTTCATTAATTTTGATAGTTAAACTCTTGAGTCCTCCCCCATAGCAATAATTGATCTGTGACCATTGAGCAGCCATTAATTCATTAATTTTTTGCTGGCAAAACTCAATTGCATAGTTATGAATATATTCAGTATCTGATGCAACATTTACAGTCAGATATAGATAGCTAACTTCTGTCTCTTGAGCAATTTTTATCTGAGCCAGATCGATCATTTGCTGAACGCTAAAAACCAAGCTAACTGGAGAAAAAGGATTTAATAAATCACCTTTGGCAAAGTTGAGATATTGTTTTATTTCTCTAATTACTTGCTGTCTTTCTTGTTGCAATTGGTTAATAGATTTTCTTAGCTGTTGTTCGTAGCGATTAATAGTTAGGTTATGTAAAGATGTCTCTTTTATATCTGCTATCTCTTGCTTAAAACTGGTGACTTTGCGATTCACAATAGATGTGAGTAGAAATTTTGCTTTTATCTTACTTCTGGCTATAAATTTCTCTAAAGCTAATGTTGAAAGTTTAAGTAGCAATTGTTGATATCTTTCAAGATGCTGCTTATTATTTAAGTCGATCAGCTCATCTAATGCTATGTGGAGTTGAGCATCTAATGTATAGTTTTGACTAGTTAACCAGGTTGATAAAGAAGTATTTTGAATCTTCTTTTTGGGCTGTTGAACCAAAAGTACCAAGCCGATATTTTCTTGCATAGCAAGTTTGATCAATTGCCGATGTCGTTTAACTATATTGTGTTTAAAATAATATATTAAGCAAATCAAATCGCAGTCTTGAACAATTTGGCGTATGTTGCTTACTGGTGAAATAAATTGAAACTCATAAAGCGATCGCAATTTGGCATCAGCCTCACTTTTTGTTTTAAGATTCCTGGCTAAAGTTGCCGATGGACTAACAATCTTGACTACTGGTTTATGATTAATTTTGAGATGATCTACAACCCTATCTACAGTTTCAATTAACTCACTATAGAGTTCAGTTTTAGTTTGAGTTAGATAACTCTTATGTTGCTCGATCTGCTTAATTAACTGTTCAACTTCGCAATTCAACTTTATCTAGCCGCCGCTGACGGGGGGAATCAAGACTATTTCATCCCCATCTTGCAGTAGAGTATCAGATTCGACAAACTGTAAATTTACACCAAAGCGTGTAACATCTCGCCATTTCTGGAGATACGGCTTTTGTTCGATTAAAGACTCTAACACATTACCGACACTTGTTTGTTTGGCTAATACCAGATCTAGTTCTGATGTCTCAAATGCTTCTTGATAAATTGCAAACAGTTTAACTTTGATTTTTATTTGATCTTGGGTCATTAATATTGATGTTTACGATTATTGATAATATTTTTCTGTTGAGGTGTTGACTGATATTACTCTTCTACTTGGTAGCCAAATTCTGCCAACCTTAGTCTTGACTGTCGCCATTTTGGTTCTACCTTGACGAATAATTCTAAATGAACTTTGCCCGAAATTAGCTTTTGGATTTGCTTACGCGCCGCAGTTCCAATAGTTTTGAGCATGCTACCTTTTTTACCAATGATAATTCCTTTTTGGGAAGTACGTTCAATGTTAACGGCGGCATTAATCTTAGTTATTTTTGCTGTTTCCTCAATTTTTTCAATGGTAATTGCTACAGAATGAGGAATTTCTTGACGAGTATGTAACAAGATCTGTTCTCTGATCAATTCTGCCATGATAAAACGTTCAGGCTGATCGGTGATTAAATCTGGAGGATAGTAATAAGGACCTGTGGCTAATTGATTAACTAAAGCCTGTTGCAGATTTTTGGTTCCTTGACCTGTAGATGCGGAAAATTTAACTGTCGTCCAGTTGGTATTAGCAATTAAATCGGCGTAGGTATCATCGATAAACTGATAGTTACTAGGTTGGAGATCTACTTTATTTAAGCCTAAAACAACAGGAGTTTGGCTGCGGCATAAAATATCAAAAATAAAACGATCACCTGTTCCCGCTTCTGTAGAACTATCAACCATAAATAGTACTAAATCGACTGATTTAATTGCTGTCTTGGCATTTTGGACTAAAACTTTTCCTAGTTCGTGGTGAGGTTTATGAATCCCAGGGGTATCGACAAAAATGATTTGTGCCTCTGGTGTGGTTAAAATACCCTGTAAGCGGTTACGGGTAGTTTGGGCTACTGGAGAGGTAATGGCGATTTTCTGACCAATCAAATGATTCATTAAGGTGGATTTGCCCACGTTTGGTCTACCAACAATCGCTACAAAACCAGATTTGAAGCCTTCAGGTGCAATGGGGATTGTAGTGAATTGATTGTCTAAATTATCAGCTAAATTTATTTCAAAAGAATCCATTAATGAGTTACTGGTGTTGAGTGAGAGGGAAGAAGATTAGAATTAATCATGATTTGTTTCTATAAGGCTTTAGCTTACCAAAACCACGCCCCCAGTAAGTCAATAATTCAAAATATCCATCACGTATTCTCCTTGATTAACGCATTCATTAGTAGAGACATCAAAAACTATGCCCGAGGTTTCGGCATGAACGCTGATTATTTCAGGTACGCTGCCTTGCTTGTTGAAACTCAG
>JBCCDL010000385.1:0-6087 GCA_039030815.1 Cyanobacteria bacterium P01_A01_bin.83
CCCAACTGATAAATATCCGAGTAAAATAAGATACCTGGATATTGCCCTTCAGGTTCTGGTGCAGCCACATAAACCCGCATCAGACTATCATCTACAGTTAATCCAATATTAGACTTTTTGATTTGCATTTACTTTTGAGGATTAGGGTAATGGGCAATCGTGACAAGTTAATCAAAAAACGAATTAGTCAACTACCATAGTAGGTGTTTTAAACTAATTAATGACACTATATATAGAGCGAACACCAAGAGGGGTTTAGGCTTTGATCGTATTAATATTAGCTTGAAACTCGCTACTGGCTACTCGCTACTTAAAAACTAGTTGACCCTAAACGTAGACCCTTAACTTGTCACCAATGCCTAATCCCCAATCAAACCAAATTATTAATCGTGATTGAGAATACAAACTCCACTTTGTTGAATTAGCTTGGCGACCAATCCTGTCCAGCCAGTTTGATGAGATGCACCCATACCAGCACCATTATCACCATGAAAATATTCATAGAAGAGAATCAGATCCCGCCAATGAGGATCTTGGAACTTGTCAGTGGCACCGTATAGAGGTCGCTTATGATTGAGATCATGGAGGAAAATGTTGGTGAGTCGATAAGAAATTTCCTGAGAAACTTCCCAGAGATTCATCAAATTACCTGAACCTGTAGGACACTCAACTTTAAAATCATCTCCCAAATAATGATGAAACTTTTGTAGAGATTCAATCAACAGATAGTTAACAGGCATCCAGATAGGACCACGCCAATTAGAGTTGCCGCCAAATAAACCACTCGCTGATTCTGCTGGTTCATACTTAACTATGTGTTCATCACCATTTACTTTAAAGCTATAAGGATGCTCATCATGGAAGCGAGATAAGGCTCTAATGCCGTATTCGCTTAAAAATTCATTCTCATCCAGTAGTTTGCTAAGGATACAACGGATTTTATCTTCCTGCTCAGAGCTATTGAGATTTACCCCACAAAGAGCTAACATTCGCCTGGCACCAACACCTTCTTGCTCCATACATGCCACATTATGTTTCAAATCATTACGATTGTTGATAAACCACTCCAAACGCTTTTTGAATCCAGGAAGTTTGGCTAAGGTTTCTGGTTCTATGGTGGTTACAGCAAATAAAGGAATTAAGCCAACCATTGAGCGTACTTTGAGCCTGATTCGTTCATGATTAGGCAGATGCAGCACATCATAGAAAAACCCATCTTCATCATCCCAAAGCTGGGCTTTATCATCGCCAATATGACCCATGGCATCGGCAATATACAGAAAATGCTCAAAAAATTTGGTTGCCATGTCTTCATAGACAGGATTTTCCAGTGCCAACTCCAAAGCAATAGTCAACATATTAAGAGAGTACATTGCCATCCAGCTAGTACCGTCAGACTGCTCAATAAAGCCTCCTGTGGGTAATGGCGCGCTGCGGTCAAAAACGCCGATATTATCCAGCCCTAAGAAACCACCCTCAAAAATATTACTGCCTTCGGTATCTTTTCGATTTACCCACCAGGTAAAGTTAAGCAGTAGTTTCTGAAAAACTCGTTCTAAGAACTGGCGATCGCCTTTGCCTTTTCTTTTTTCTTCAATTTTATAGACGCGCCAGGTTGCCCATGCGTGAACGGGAGGATTAACGTCCCCAAACGCCCACTCATAAGCAGGAATCTGTCCATTAGGGTGCATATACCATTCCCGAGTCATAATATCTAACTGGTTTTTGGCAAATTCAGAATCAATCAGGGCGATAGGTAAACAGTGAAAAGCTAAATCCCATGCCGCATACCAAGGATACTCCCACTTATCAGGCATAGAGATAATATCTTCATTTTCTAAGTGTATCCATTGATGGTTGCGTCCTTTTAGTCGGTCGGCAGGAGGAGTTGGCTGGGTGGGGTCTCCTTCTAACCACTGTTTGACGTTGAAGTAGTAATATTGTTTACTCCACATCATCCCTGCAAAGGCTTGTCGTTGAATATTGACTAATTCAGGATTGAGGGGTGTTTGGTTTATTTGATCATAAAACTCATCGGCTTCAGCAATACGAGTCTTGAAGATGCTTTCAAATTGAGTACCTAGTGCTTCGCTAAAATCAGGGCGATTGCATAATCTTAGCTTAATGGTTTTACTACCTCCTCCAGGAATAGTCAGTTGATAATGAGGAGAGAATTTAGTTCCCAACTGATGCGGATTGACCGCTGTTTTCTGACCGTTAACTACATAATTGTTAATACCATCCTTGACATATTGAGCGCCATTATCAAAATTAAAAATTCTCTGATAATTGGTCTCATTTTCAGTGAATAATAATTCTAATTCTGCTTCAGCCTGTTGTTCACAATATAGCCAACGATTATTCCCATCAGGATGCACTACGGCAATCACTGGATCACTATTCGGTTCGTTACTATCAATTTTTAAGCAGGGTTTGCTGGTGTTTTCAAACCAAGACCAAGTATTACGAAACCACAAGGTTGGGAGCAAATGGAGGGTTTGCGTCTTTTCACTGCGATTGGTGGCGGTAATTTGGATCAGAATATCTTCAGGGGAATTTTTGGCATATTCAACTACAACATCGTAGTAATTGTCGTCATCAAAGACACCTGTATCAATTAATTCATATTCAGTATCTGACCTATCTCTTTGGCGATTCTTGGCTTCTAATTCGGCGTAGGGGAATTCTGCCTGGGGATATTTATATAGCCCCTTCATGTAAGAGTGAGTAGGGGTGCTATCAAGATAGAAGTAATATTCTTTGACATCTTCTCCATGATTACCTTGAGTGCCAGTTAAACCATAAATACGCTCTTTCAAGATGGGATCTTGACCATTCCACAGTGCGATCGCAAAACAAAGCTGTTGTTGATCGTCAGAAATTCCTAGGATGCCATCTTCCCCCCATCTATATGCCCGCGATCGCGCTTCGTCATGGGAAAAGCTATCCCAAGCTTCCCCATAAGCACTATAGTCTTCTCTTACTGTTCCCCACTGCCTTTCACTCAAATAGGGTCCCCATTTCTTCCAGTCACCTTGCTCTAGTCGTGCTGATTCTTTAGTCATGATTATTTACTAATGGCTAGTAACTTGTATCTATTTTCGCTCAGTCAAATAGGCTTATAATAACTTATTAATTATCATTATATTGGTAACAATATTCTATAAATTAATAACTAGCTTTGTTGTTAACTGCATCAAAAATAGTTGTTAATAATTGATTACGATCTATACATTATAATATTGATGACTTGGACAAAAGTTACCAATAGCTTTGAATTGATTAAATTTTAAAATTGATCTTATTTTAGCTACTATATTAATACTTGTGCCAACTAACTTGCTTGAATAAAAAGTAATAATTATCATAATAATATTTAATACAAAAACTAGGTTTGTCCTATATTTAATACTTTGCACTTTCTTGGTAATCATTTTATGATCAAGAAAACACGGCGTTGCTGGATCGAGGGATGATTTTATAATTTTCACTACTGAGCAAATCAACTAAAAAGCTAAGAGCTAATAGCTAATAGCTACCCTAAGATTACTTTGTGGTTTCATACTTTAAATCAGCAACGCCGAAAACATATATTCAATATCATAATTGTTATAATTAATATTAAAGCTAAATATACAGCCAATATATTTAATAGTTTTGCTTATAATCTTGATCTTTACCAGGTAAGATTTGGAAGATAACAAAAAAAGATTTAGTTGATATTCAAGCAAGGTGGATATTTGCGATTAACATTTCAACAAACAGAGCGCATCAATAAAATTAGTAAGTATAAATTATTTATTGTCCAAATCATTTTCAGGGAAATATGATAGTCATCTATTCTGACTATGTATTCATAAGGGCAACTAGCAGCAAAATTAGCAGTAATCTTGCCATCACCACAACCTAAATCAAGAATTGCTGGATAATCACTTAAGTTGATATTTTGAATCAGCGATTTTGCCCGCTTCAATTGAGCATCTGAGTTCTTGGCATAATTTTCAGGATTCTACATAGATTGAGATGATTTGAATCTCATCAACAATAAAAGACATCATAATATCCCATCTTTCTCTTTCGCTACAAAATAAGTCTGGGCTTTAGAGGCAACTTATTGATTTTGAGCCTACAATTGGGCAAACTAACTTAGCTGATGGTCGGCGATCTCAGTACTACCAAAAGGTGGACTAGTTGAAAATAATGTCAATAATTTAACAAATATTGGCTATTAACTGGTCTTTACTTAGTTCTCGTCTACATATCGATCATAAATCAAACATACTCAATTTTAGTATAGGAGAATTTAGCCAAATTTTAGATTGAGATTTATTTTGAGACAAGCAAAAAGATTTGATTTCAGTTGCCAGAGTATAGTTATCGCAATATTGATTGTTCGTATTTATGAATAAGATAAATAGGTTTTGGACGGTCTTTATATTGATCTTGATTGGCTTACCATTATTCTGGAACTATAATGGGGCTAAGGCGATCGCAACAGAGACAAGTAATAATGATATTTCTGATACCTGCAATCAGGCGCTCAGTCCGAATTCATCAGTGAAAAGCAGGACTAATACTGCCATGATCCTAGAAGATGCTGATAGTGTAGCTGAGTCTAAATCAATTTCTGACGTAACTCAAGCTAGTTTTTGGTGGGCGGCAGAACAGTTTGACCCCTTCAATGGCAAGCTAGTACAGAATTGGCTTACCTCTCCTCAAAAACAGGAAGTTAACCTAGTAGTCAATTGGCAACTATGGACTTTGCTAGATTATTTTGGACGCTACCGCTTTGTTAATCAATTTGGCTCAGTTGCTCGAAAATATGGTTATAGTTTAAATGTTTTTAATCAAAAGGCTCAGTGCTTAGCAAGCTACAAATATAATTCTTTTGCTGTTCCTCCTAAATGGGAACTCAACCTGGGAAAATTTGGTAGAGATAGTTTACCAATTGAGCCTCAAAAAATTAGCGACCAATAGTATTTATAGCCGTACAAAGTTAGATGTTTGACATACAAGATATTGGCTCGTAAGTAGAAAGTAGAAAGTAGGAAGTAACAAAGGCACAGCTTGCAGAGCAAGCAAGCGTCGAGTTAAGCGCGATTTGGGGCGATAGCCCCTGTGCCGCATATAGTATAAATGTCCTAACTAAAAGACATAATGCTATATTTTATAGCAATCGAATTATAGGTTAGGATAGCTCTAAATCTCTCTGCGCCTTTGCGTCTCTGTGTGAAATAATTTTTTATGGTCATAAGCTTTGCTTCGACTGCTATATAATTCAATTCATAATTAACAGGCAATAAAAAAGGTGGCTTATAAATTGCCACCCCTGTAAGCTTATTAAGCTGCTATATTTTCAGCTTTCAGTAATTGTATTAACCTGATTGGTTTTATCTCTTGGCTAGCTTTTTAGCTTTCAACTTCCGTAAACGGATTGATTCTGGAGTAACTTCTACCAATTCGTCTGAACCAATGTATTCCAAAGCTCTTTCCAGACTCATTTCCGTTGGCGCTTGAAGTTGAACCAGTTCATCTCCACTTGCTGCACGATGGTTTGTTAGCTGTTTTGCTTTACAAACATTCAAGTCTAGATCCTGAGAGCGATTATGTTCTCCCACAATCATCCCCTTGTACACTTTGGTGCCAGGGGTAATGAAGAACACCCCACGGTCTTCAGCATTTTTGAGGGCGTAGAATGTAGCGACTCCTTCTTCAAAAGCGATAATCACACCATTGTAGCGAGTTTCCAGTTCTCCAGAGAAATCGCGATATTCGAGGAAACTATGATTCATAATGCCTTCTCCGCGAGTAATGCGGACAAAGTCACCACGAAAGCCAATTAAACCCCGTGCTGGAATGACAAACTCAAGTTGGGTACGACCACCGCTATTTTGCATGTCTTTCATTTCCCCCTTGCGCTGACCTAGTCGCTCAATACAACTACCTACAGCAGCTTCAGGAACATCTAGTACCAGATACTCATAAGGTTCACAAGGTTTACCATTTATTTCGCGGTAAATCACTTGAGGTTGAGATACTTGAAACTCATAACCTTCGCGACGCATGGTTTCAATCAAGATCCCCAAA
>JBCCDL010000386.1:0-6075 GCA_039030815.1 Cyanobacteria bacterium P01_A01_bin.83
AGATCAGCCTGACCTGTTCCTAGTAGATCAAATTTAGAAAAGTTGGTCAAAGCCACTGACAAATCTAGAAAGTATGAATTCATTTGGGATTGATCGAGATTCGCTACTAGTTGTTCTTGTTTCATGGAAGCTTTTTCAGGATTGGCTGCGGGTTGTTCTTGATTAACAGGGAGGTCAACAGGACTTATTGCGGGTTGACCTCCACCAAACATCCCCGCAATAGCTGCATACAATTTACGAAACCAAAGCATGATTTTATGATGTATTGATTTGTGGTGACCAGACTTAATATCAATTAGCTCTAGTCCAATTTAAAGATAGGTGCCGCATTGGTACCAGGCATACTGTTAATCGGATTTTTGACTAGTCTTTCTGTCTGATATTTAAGTTTGAACATGCCACCAATTGCAGGCAGTAAAGTATCGGGGTTGCCATTAAAAGAGTATTCAATTTTAGCCAGGAAATCGCTATAGGCTGACTGAAATTCTCGGGCGGCGGCCTCTAATTCAGGTTGTCCTGCATAGTCACTTATATGAGCATTTTCTTTGATGGGATAAACTGCATCCCAATCCACCTCAAAGGTTCCACCAGTAGGCTGATGTGGTCGATCTGAATTGGTAGGGTTATCTTTGTCTACGACATAGTAGCGACCTTGTTTAAGCTGATCAAAGCGATAGTAGTGTGCCAGCAGTCTTTCAGAATCGTAAATCTCGCCAATTACAGAACCTTCTCCTTGCTCCTGAATCATCGTTAAGGCTTTAATGGCTGACATTAAATCTGTCACCTTAATGATGTCTCCTGCACCATCATAGTAGTACTCAGGGGTAATTTGTTTTTGCGGATCTCCAGAAAAAAGATTCTTGCCCTGTTTTCTATACTCTCGGTCTAGAGCATACATTCCCCGAATAATCTCCGAATAAAATAGCCCAATGCTATAAAAACTAAAGCTCGGGTCTTCTCCACGAACCGATAGTAAGTTAGTAACATTAGGTCTTGGTCCAGCTATGGGATGACCTTCTTGAAGCTCTTCAGAACGTTCAATATTAAGGAAAGTCTCGATGGTGTCTGGTGAAAATTTTCCTAAGCCCACCTCAAAGTCTGTTTCTCCAGTGGGAATAGGAGTGGGGTATGTAGGAATAAAATCAGGACTAGTTAGAACATCGCTAATATCTCCACCGACAGCATTAAAGACGTTAGCCGCCAATACTAGATGGAGCATTTCTTCTACTGCCACTGAACGTATAATTTGAAATGCTTCGATATTGCTTCCTGGCTTAATTGAGTAGAGCGCTGTCATGTAAGGGGGAATTGTCGAATGCTCAATCGCCATCGCCTTTTTCAGGTAATAGTGTAAGTCATCAATATTCTGAATCAGATCATTTTGTTGGTTATCGCTCATGATGCTTGTTCTAGAAATTTGTTCTCAAGTATTATGGTCGTTTTGAGTTGAATAAACTCCGTTGGCAATTAGTTAGTTCGTAGCTCTTAGCTTTTAGCTTTTAGCTTTTAGCCTTTCTAAAATTTTTCCTCTAGCTCAATTCTTTAAGAATTTAAGTCTTTCAACATTTGTTCGGAACTCTTGAAGCTCAAGGCAGCGATGGTCAAGGTCGTGTTGGAACTACCAATGCTAGGCATACTCCCCGAACCAATTATGTACAGATTTTCATGATCCCAAGAACGCTGATTATGATCTACTACTGAGTCGCTCTTACTCGTACCCATAATGTGAGTACCCGAAAAATGGTTGCCACCACGGAACCAGTAGCTTTGACCTTGATACTTAAAATATGCTGGGTCTAAATTGCCATTTTCATCTTTTGTATCGTATTTAGTATGATCTTCGGCTCCTAAGCGCTCAAAAATTGTCTTGGAAAGTTGTCTGGCATAAACAAATGAATCTTTGCAGTAATCAGCTACATCAAAGTAAATAACAGGACGATAATTTCCCAAATCGGTTTTACCTTTAGGATCATCTGGATCAATAGTTACTCGGTTGTTAAAATTAGCTGGTAACTCACACATGAACGCCAACAATAGTTGTCTTGAGATCCGACTAATTAGTTCCTGACGTAGTTCACTGCCAAACTTATGTCCCTGATCAACTGCATCCTGCAATATGTCAGTAGCTCCAGTCCCAGACCAGCCCCAGCCATCATTGTGGATATCCATGGCAAATGCCGCTTGAGTCTTACGGAATGAACCATTACGAAACGAGCCGATGCCTGATGTTACCAGGGGACCTCGCATGGTACCAGTAACTTCGGGCATCAACCCCCAAGCTAATAAGAAGGGATGATCCATCAGATGCCGACCCATCATGTCATTTTCATTGGTACCAGGAATTTGTGAAGCCAACATTAATTTGGCGTTTTCTACGGCATTGGCTGCTAAAACAAATAGAGTCCCCTTGGCAACTCCCTCTGTATGCTCAGGAGAATTTTTATCCTGATATTTTTTATAGTGGATGCCAGTGACACGACCGTTTTCTCCTACTTCAACTTTAAAAGCTACAGCTTGAGGCAGAAAATCTACTCGCTCAGGAAACGCAATAGTATTAAGGGTTTTTCTAGCGTCATACTTAGCTTGTACAGGGCAAATAGATACACAGTTAGCATTACCTTGACACCTTTCGCCGAACTCAACGGGATTGATGCTGGCTACTCCCCCAGGAATATAATTTTCCCCGTAGTTGTAGTTTTGGTAATCAGGATTAGGTATACTATTGCGACCCTGGGGAAAAGTGCTGAGGCTTAATGTAATTTCCTGTTCCCCTAATGTCACCTTAGTTCCCTCAATTTTTTCCCCCACTTTTTGATCGAGGTAAGAAGGAGGAAGCTCTGTCATCGGGAAGACATAGCCCTCATCGAAAACTGCACCAAGACCTTTTTGTCCTTCAACATCCCCCGACACCCCAATCTCATATTCCGCCTTACGGTAGTAGGGCATCAAATCTTGATAACTAATCGGCCAATCAAGACCTTGTCCATAATTCGTCTTTAACCTAAAGTCTTCGGGCAACATGCGGATGGTTTTACCTTCCCAGTGCATGGTTGTCCCCCCAGGAACCCTGGTATAGGAACCACTAAGAGGTAGCAGATCCTCTTTTTCAAAAGCCATCTCTTTAAAATACTCATGAACTCCATCAGTGGGACTAGGAGCATTAGGATTATAAGGGTAAGGGGCATTGGCATTTTTATCTACCGCGCCGTAAAAGGTGTCAACGTAACTTTGAAAGCCTTCGAGGGTAAGATTTTTCTCTTCTCCTGCTTCGAGGATTAAAACATGTTTCCCCTGTTCGCTTAATTGTTTGGCGACTATTGCCCCCGCTACTCCCGACCCCACAATTACAGCGTCGTAGAAGGTATCTGTTACGGTCTTTTCATCAACTATTTTGAACTTGGTCTGATTTTGGCTCATTTTCTATTTCTCAGTTCTCAGTTTAATATTTGAAAATTGGGATTTTGGCAACAATTTCCAATACCTTAAATAATCTCTTAATCTGTTGATTAGGTTTCATTCCCAAAGTTTTATTCAGCGTAAGCGCATGTGCTTGCATCGCAAGCGCGATTTTACCTTATTTATAACTTCAATGGTTTACGGTTAATTTGAGCTATCCTAGCAATATATGAGCTAGCACCAAGGTAAACAGGTGCTGAATTGATCAATCTATTATCTGGTGGTTTTGCTGATGCTCAATTTATCAAAAGTAGATGATATTTTGACAGTGTACCTTAACTATCAACAAATGACTCATTAAAAATATATTTTTTAAGAAAAAGCAAGAAAGTACAGTGTGAACTTTTATATCAGGATAATTGCTGAACCAAAAACTAAAATATAATTAAGCTGTTTTTTAAAATTGTTTTGCTCATCTATCATTTGTACCTGAGATTAAGCTGCACATTAGCTGTCAAAATAGTTGTCATTATGATTGTACTATTGACTTGACTTTGATGTGGTTTAAATTCATGAGTAACTTAAAAGTAGTTTCAGTACAAAGTAATCTAAATTACATTTGGAATCGTTGCAATGTTAAATATGAAAAAAATTGGCTGTTTGTTCGTTTCCATAATTGTGTGGTTAATGTTGATAGAGTTTACCGTAATATTACCTAGTAATGCTGGTGTAATGAATTACAAAAGCGATGTAAATCCTATAAGCTCTTTGGTGGCTAAGTCTAATAGTTCTGCTCTGTTTGATAATCAAAAAGTCAAGCTGGGGATTACACCCACTGGCTGGAGTAATAGTGATGATACTACTATTGATTTAGTGCCGCCAATTCCCTATCAGCAAATTCTGAGTGAAATGGCATTGTCTGGTTATGAAGGGTCACAAATGTCTGGTAAATATCCCCAAGACATGGCAACCTTAAAAAGAGAATTAGCACTACGAAATTTCACTATTTCTGAACCCTGGGTCGGCACATTTTTTACTATTAACGATCGCCAAGATAGTAAAAAAATCTTTCGGGATCAGCTTAAGTTTATGAAAGAAATTGGTGGCGATCGCTTGGTGGTGGCAGAATTAGGTGGTGCAGTGCATCAACAGCCCGTGGCACCTTTACCAAATCGACCTAAGTTTACTGACCAACAGTGGGAGCAGCTAATCACAGGCTTAAAGGAGATTGCTGAAGAAGCTGACAAGGCGGGAATGCAACTATGTTATCACCCCCATGTGGGAACAGGAGTGGAAACCCTAGAAGATATTGACCGCCTGATGGAAGGAACAAAAGATTCACCCTTAAAATTGCTGTTAGATACAGGTCATCTCTACTATGCTGGTGCCGATCCTCTAGAAGTTACTCAAAAATATCGTGATCGCATTGGACATGTGCATCTCAAGAATATCCGCCAGGATGTATTAGCTAGTTCCATCAAGCAAGGACGTAGTTTCCTTGATTCGATTCGTGAGGGGGCGTTTACTGTTCCTGGTGACAAAGCAGGAGTCATCGAATTTGAGCCAATTTTAAAAGAACTAGCACAGGCAGATTATGAAGGATGGTTAGTAGTAGAAGCAGAACAAGACCCTAATAAGGCTAATCCTTTAGAGTATGCATTGATGGCGCGAAATTATCTCCGTGAAACTACTGGCTTGTAAGAGTGACTTTTAAGAAACAAATTAGTCGGCACGAGGCTGGGTAATGGGTAAAAGGAAATTTGTTTCTTTAAAGAAAGCAGCAAGAGAACTGAAACTACAAATATGTCAAACTCAGATCGCGACGAAATTAGAAAGGTATTTGAAGAAGTATACGCCGACAATGTAAGAAGCAAAAATCTTCAGGGCTACGGCGAGATGTATACAGAGGATGCCTTATGGATGGCACCCAATGTAAGCGATCGCTGTGGCAGAGAAGATATCATTGAAGGATTTGCTGAATCTATTGCTAACCAAGATATCGATCCCGTATTCACCGCTGATGAAATTCAAGTCATGGGAGATTTTGGTTATGTAGTTGGGATATCGATTGCAACTATCTATCCTAATGACGGAAGTGCGTCAAAAGATGTTAAGTTCCGTGCTTTATGGCTGATGAAAAAGATTCAGGGGAGTTGGAAAATTGATCGTCAAATATGGAATAGCAAGCCAGTATAAGGGATGAGGAATGAGGAATGAGGAATAGCGAGCGATCGCTCTTACTGAAGAGTATGTCCTAATCTAACAACCTATTGCTGTGTAGAGAAAACTTGAAAATAGAGTATCAACAACATGGATAAAGAACAGTATCGCCAAATACTAGAAGACTATTTCAAGGCATTCAAAGATGGTGATTTCAGCCAAGTCAAATTTTCTCCTAAGATTCAGTTTCTTAGCCCCATTAGCCAATCTACTTTTGATGGGGTAGAAGCTGTAGTTAATTTTGTTAGTGATGTCTCGACAAGGGTAACGGAAGTCAACATTCTTTCAACTACGGTTGATTACCCCACAGCCAGCGGCGTATGGCAAATGAAGACCACTAAAGGAACACTATATACTTTAAATAATTTTTTCCGTTTGGATGAACAGGGAATTGTTTATGTTTGGCCAATGTTTGACCCTAAAGCCATTGTCGATGATCCAGAAGGTTTGATTCCTTGG
>JBCCDL010000387.1:0-6057 GCA_039030815.1 Cyanobacteria bacterium P01_A01_bin.83
GATATGACAGGGAGACAGTTGTGATTCATAGATATTATCAATGGCTAGAGTTTCCCCTCTTTCATATTTAGCTGCTCCCTTATTTTCAAAACATGTATCGACTACGATTTCTCCCAAAGACTGTTTCCAAGGCGATTTAACCGACTCGGCGGCAATGTTGCCACTCATGTCAGAAGCAAACTTGTAAATTACTACGCGATCGCAATCTAATAATAACTGTACTTCTCTGACGGCAGTATCAAGAATTTCTGATAAGTCTAAAGACTGACGAATATGCAAAGCAGTTTCGGCAATCAGACGTTGTTGCTGAATATTGTTAGTCAACAGAGATGTTAAGTAATGTTGCTGTAAAACGTTTTTGGCGGAGATAATTAGTGTCTCAGGAGTTAACTTGTCTTTTACCAGATAATCTTTGACTCCACTTTTCATCGCTTCTACTGCTACTAGCTCATTTCCCTGACCTGTAAGCATGATAATCGGTGGAATTGGGCTTAATTGTTGTTTTAACTCTTCAATTAGCTCTAAGCCATCAAAATCTGGCAACAAGTAATCAAGTAAAATCAAGTCTGGCTTGTTTACAACAAGCTTTTCTAGACTTTCCTCCCCAGACTCGGCTTCAATAATTTTATATTTGAATCTAGTTTCTAGATTCAAGTGGCGACGGTATAGTTCGCGATCTTCTGCCGAATCATCAACTATAAGAACTGTATATTGGCTAGCAAATGGTTCTCTTAACATTTAACGTTTTACTAACACAACCATAATGTTAGCATTCAAATATTCACTAATTATAAGATCTAATAATCTAACGTTGACAGATCTAGATTAAATTTAACCGCAATCTGACTTAAAATTTCTTGTTCGGCTAAGGTGATGTTGCCACTTGATTGAGCAATTTCGTAACATCTATTCAAAGTCAAGGGAGCAAACTCAGGAAGTAGTTGTTCGAGTAATCTAGACAAATTTTGCGGCTGTGCCAGATTTGACGCAATCAGAGCAACTGAAGACGGAGAGATTTCTTTAATCGTCGGCAGAATTTCTGTCCAATTTTGCTCTGGATAACTAGCTCGTACCATGTGTGCTAAGATTCGATCCATAATTTGGGACTGATTTAAAGCAATCTGCCAATCTGCATCAGTTTTTTGCTGCATAGAAGGTAGATCCGCCTGTGAGATCTTCCCTTCGTAAAAGCGACAGGCAGTTTGACCTAAAACATAGAGTATAGCGGCATTCGTAGATGCCCCAACTACTGCTCCAATTCCAGGAATAATTTCGACAACCGTTAAACCTGTTTTTAGCACATCTGCCCCTAAAGATAAACCAAAAATAGCTAGCGCTTCCCCTCTTCTAGCAGGTTCATTTAAGTCCAAACCATATGCCGCAGCAATTTCATAGATCATTTCAGTTTGCAGTTTGGTGGTGGCAACTAATTCAATGCCCAAAAACAGTGCTGCAATCGGCGGGACAATATTAGTTAGTAAACCCAAGCGTCCACCAGACCAGGTTTTTTGCACAATCAAACGTTGAGCAATTTGATTAGCTGTTTCCTCAGGATATTGCGATCGCATTTGCTCTGCATTAGCCTGAATTTTCTTAATATCTACTTTACCCAAAAAGGTCATTAGCCAATCTAGACCAACAACCTTATCTGCTGAGGTTAAAATAGGATTGCTAGCAATCCATTCTAACGTTTGTCCTGTGGAAACCGTGGTTTTTTCTAAAACTTTTTGAATCTCTGTAGTTAGATTCTCAGTTAATTTACCTACCGTATCAATCGCCTCGGCAAAAAAGTTCTCTGAAGAGTTTGTTTGAGACATGATTGCTATAGTTTGATAATGAACAAATATAAAATTCCTGACTATACTATCTAATACATTATTGATAGCCAGGAAATATGTTATCAATTAAATCTAGAATTTTCTAGTTTTCTAGTCTAAGGAGTTGTGGATCTTGTTCTAATTTACAAATCTAAAAATTACCTTGGCAACTTTCACGTTTCTAATCTAGTTAGTTAAATTGCCCAGAAAGTTAGACGCTTTCTCCTTAACAGTAGTGGCATTAGCATCTTCACGGTCAATCATTTCACCTGCATCTGCACTACCCTGTACGGCATTTAAACCTTTTTGAGCTTCTTTAGTTACTTCATTGATGCCACGAGGATTAGAACGAGCAACATCGTCTGTCTTTGCTTGAATTTTATTCAAGCTTGCTTCGCCTTCAGTAGCGCTGCTAGTCGCTGCTTGAACTGGGTTAGCAGTAGCAAGAAAAAGCATTCCACAAACAAGCACGGTGAATACTATACGCACAGAAGACTGTAACCAGTTATTTAATTTACTTAATAACATTAGGCTTTAACCTCGAAATTTTTTCTCATCACTCAATTAATAGCTGGAATAGTGTTACTTTTAGATCTAACCAAAGATATAAAATATGGAGAAATCAAGACAATCTCATGTCTATCTACGGATATACAGCTAGTTTTAGCTATACGGAAATATTATCAATTCAATGGACAATTGATAATTGATAATTGATAATTGACAATTAGTTAATTTGGTCTAAGATATCTTAGTTTACGAAGAAATAAAAGAAAAATGTTTTTTAATTCCAATACATGCGGCGTGGCAACGCGCCTTTGTCTTCCTTTTAAGGAAAAGTAATTGTTCATTGTTCATTGTTCATTTTTGAATCTCTATCTCAAGTAAGATTGTAGTTTCTATCAATAGCTGGATAGAAATAGTCTTAATATCTCGTTAAGTTATAGGTGTATAGATAAATTAGCAATTAATTAGAAATTTAAACCTGAATATGAATAATCAATCGCACGAAAGAGTATATCGCGAGAGCAACAGTGAAGATGCATTTCGTACTGCTAACAAAGGTGATGTGATCGATGATGACAAAACGTTAGCAGAAAAGAAAGAGCAGGTAGCTGTAGATACCTGGGATTCTACTGGTCATGTTAAGGTACCAACCTATTTCCCAGTTGAGGATGAAAATGGTTCAGAAGAGGCACTACACCACGTAAAAGATGCTGAGGAAATTTCTGACGTGATTCGTCAAGCTAGAGTTGACGAAGATGGCGATCGCAAATGGTAAACAGATGTTAAGACATCTATCATCTATTGATTTAATCATTTTACTCAATAGCGTATGAATTACAATTCATACGTTTTTTTATTAATCGATCTAGCCAGTATTTCATTCCTATGAAGTTAATAATCGTGCCTAAACTAGTCGACAATCTCTACCTCAAGACCTATAGCTACAGCAAGATGTAATTAACACATGTTACAAGTAGCATGTGTATAGATTAGCCATCTAATTATTAATAAGTACTAATAAGCAGCGTTTTATATTAGAAATTCGCCAATCATAGATGGTTAATGCTTCCCATCAGGATGGCGTAGACCATTATCCAATTTTTAAAATTCAGTAAGGAGTTTTTATGAACTTAACAAAATTATCTACTACTACTATACTTGCACTTACCCTAGCTTTTTCTGGCAATGCGGCTTTGGCTCAGGATCAAGAAGGAACTGTAGACCAAAACTTAAATCAAGCCGAACAAAATGTCGATAATGCTGGCGAAAATCTGAAGGATGCGGGAAAAGCTTTAGGTAACAGCATTGAAAATACAGGAGATGCCGCAGAGCAAGGTTTAGAAAATGCAGGAGATGCAATTCAGCGCAATTATAATCAAGCTGAAGAACAAGTAGAGCAAACTGCGACAGAAGCTCAAGAAAATATCAATCAGGCAGCAGAAGCAGCGCAAGCAGAAATTGCTGAGACTGCCGCAGCAATCGAACAAAAATCTAACTGGGGTTGGCTAGGTTTACTGGGCTTACTCGGATTATTTGGTTTGGCTGGTAAAAACAAAAAAGAGGTTGTAGTTGACCGTCGAGAACTTGATCCTCTAGATCGCACCACTACTCCTACTAGATAGTACTGTAGTAAAGAATGATTATAGTTTAAATACAGAGGGCGTAAATCATGCCCTCTTTTTTGATTGTTATTGAATAGAGCATTTATAGCCGTTGTAAGAGCGATCGCTCTTATCCTATTTTCAATTCCAATGGCAATTACTATAATTTGCTTTTGCAGTAGAAATTGCCATGAAAATCCTAATTGTAAACCCGCCACATTTATCAATAGGTAGTCGTATTCCTCGCGAACACCTACCACCATTGGGGTTATTGTGTGTAGGTGGTTCTCTTTTGGATGCGGGACACGATGTTACGTTACTTGATGCCGAAATTGGGTTCTTATCTCACAATGAAATTACGCAAAGAGTTGTGGAACGTGACCCTGAAGTCCTGTTAATCGGTCATTCTGGCTCGACCTCTGCTCATCCCATAGCAATGGAACTAACTCGTTGCTTTCGTGCCGAGATGCCAGAGTTAAAAATCATATACGGTGGTGTATTTCCCACTTATCATTATCGTGACATTCTTACCCATGAGCCGCAAATTGACGTGATTGTCCGAGGGGAAGGAGAGGCAACTGTTCCTAAACTAATTACTGCAATTGAAAATAATGATAATTTGGCAAATGTAGACGGTATTGCCTTTCGTTATCAGGGTGAAGTAGTAGAAACATTGCCAGCAGTGGCGATCGCCAATCTAGATGATTATCGCGTAGGTTGGGAATTAGTAGACCTCAAACGTTATAGCTATTATGGCGGCAAACAGGCAGTAGTAATGCAGTTTTCTCGCGGTTGCCCCCACTTGTGTAACTATTGTGGACAACGTGGCTTTTGGGCGCGTTGGCGACATCGAGATCCACAGCAGTTTGCTAAAGAAATTGCCTGGCTGCATCGTACTCATGGGGTAGAGTTAATCAATTTAGCCGATGAAAATCCGACGGTAAATAAAAAGCTGTGGCGCGAACTGTGTGAAGCAATTATCGCAGAGAATATTGACATTACTATTATTGGCTCAACTCGTGCTGATGACATTGTGCGCGATGCAGATATTTTGCATCTTTATCGTCAGGCTGGGGTAGAAAGATTTTTAATGGGGATGGAAAATACAGATGAAGCCACCCTCAAAAAAATCAAAAAAGGTGGTGCAACCCAAAAAGACCGTGAAGCCATTCGTTTATTAAGACAGCACGGAATTTTATCTTTGGCAACTTGGGTTACAGATTTTGAAGAGATCCGCGATCGCGACTTTATTCGTTCTTTAAAACAGTTACTATGGTACGACCCCGACCAAATTATGACCCTATACGTTACTCCTCATCGCTGGACTGGTTACTATCGAATTGCCAGTCAGCGTCAGGTTATTCAACTAGATCAAAGACTTTGGGATTACAAACATCAAGTCTTGAAAACAGTTAATATGCCCCCTTGGAGAATTTTTCTGTGGGTTAAATTGATTGAACTAATTTTGCAAGCAAGACCCAAAGCAATTTGGCGTTCCTATTTTCAAAGAGATTCCGCAGCCAGACATGGTATGAATTGGTTTACCCGCATGGGAAGAAGAGTTTTGCTCCATGAATGGTGGAACTTTTGGTTTCGCGATTGCCGTGTTGCCAACGGTCCAACTTTAGAACAATTCTGGGGTGCGCCACAGGATGATCGGGAAGTGCCATTGCGTCTCAAATCTGGAGTTACTCAGAAATAAATTACGATTAAGAAAATATCTAGTTACAGATTACTCCCTCATTTTAAGCAGAGTAATCTATGACTATTGGTCAGCCTAGAAAAACCAACCATAAGAATGTAAACCTTTACCTAGTAAATTCACCCCTAGATAACAAACCCAAACCACCACAAACCCAACCGCTGCCAAGATTGCTGGCTTTCTACCTTGCCAACCGCGCGTAATTCTGGCGTGTAGATATGCTGCAAATACCAGCCAGGTAATAAATGCCCATGTTTCTTTAGGGTCCCAACTCCAGTAAGAACCCCAGGCTTCGTTTGCCCAGACCCCCCCAGCAATAATCCCAATAGTCAAGAGAGGAAAACCTAAACCGATGACACGATAGCTAATATTATCCAAAGTCTCTGCCAGACTCAATCTTTCAGGGGATAAAGTTTTAGTGTCTGTTTGA
>JBCCDL010000388.1:0-6049 GCA_039030815.1 Cyanobacteria bacterium P01_A01_bin.83
CAGGGTCATTTCATTCTACAATTGACTCACGATTTTGCGGGCTTTCATAGATAAAAAAATTGACGATGTAAAGTCTGAAAAAACCTATTGTCGTTAGTACACATGCATGGCACGATAGAGAATGAAATAGCCCTGCCACTAACCACTAACCACTAACCACTAACCATTAACCATTAACCACTAACCATTAACCACTAAACACTAAACACCAATCAAGATAATTTCATTTGTAGCAAATATTTAAGTATTTCATATAAGAATCAAAACTATACCTAACTATCATCCTGTTCAGGAATCAACATCAATAAATCTGTAACACCTAAATCTAATCCCTGTTGACTAAACAAAGTAGATACCTGTCCTCGATGGTGAGTTTGATGATTAAAAAAGTGTTGCAGTAACTGACCAAAATTTTTACAATATAAATTTCCTTTAGTATCAAAATACCTCAGATTGTGATCTAAATTTTGAGGTGTAATTTCCTGACACCAATCAGCAATGATAAGATCCAGCTTTTCTCTCAACTTATTTAATGTTCCTAAATCATTAGCTACTCTTTGGTTTAATACCCGATAATTATCTAATTCAGGTAGGTTATTTAAAGAAGAATATTGCTGAGGATGTTGAGCAAATCGCTTCAGCCAAATAATATCTGCTACATAAATATGATTTAAAGTACCAAAAATAGAGTCAAAAAATGCACCTTGATCCTTCATAGTCTCCTGATCACCTAGCTCAAGTGCCACTTGGTAAACCTTTTGATTCATTACTTGATTGTATTGACTCAACAACCGCAAGTTAGACAAAAAGCTCATCGGTCAGATTCTCCCCTTAATTTGTGAGTTAGATGTTAAGTAAGTGGGTGTAAATAAATATAAGATGGTCTATTTTGGGACTGGTTACTAGGGACTGGGGACTAGGGATTGGGGATTGGTCATAAAATTTCACATTCGAGTCTTATAAATTATTTTGCCTACCTACTTACCTATTAGTAAGACGCTTAGTTAACAAATTAACAATAACCTTTGCTTTTAGCAAAACATAATTTAGATCAGGATCAAGAAACAAAGCTGAAGTATTAAAATCTGTTTTACTTATCTTATAATAGTCTTGAATTAAGAGTAATAATTTTAATCAATAAAAAAAAACAACCTACTGTACAATCGATTGTTTTTATTACTTTGAATATCAAATTCTTAGTTATCGATAATTAAAATTTGGCTGAATATCTGAGAAACAACTAAACTTCAACCTCAGACCATAAACGATCTAACTGAGCTTTCCATGCGGCTAAAAACTGTTCTCTCTGAGCAGGATCTTGATCCACACCACCCATCACACCTTCTTGATAGAAACGATCAATGGTTTGATAAGTAGCTTCCAAACTTTGTCCTTGTGCTTTGGCTGCTTTAACAATTTGGATAATTTGCTTTTCAATTAGTTGATTAAAAGATGGTGATAAGCCTTTTTCTACTAAAGAACGTAAAGATGCGATCGCATTTTCCAAATCTTCTGTAGTTAAGCTATCTAAACGATGATGAAAGACACCCCATAAAACACTTTGATTAAGAGCATAACGGACTTCTTGAGTGGTACTAAAATTTTCCTCCATTAACTGAGGTAAAAGGGATTGGGCTTCCGTAGCTGCGGCAATTGGCGCTAATAATCTTAGCCAACTATGATCTTCTGAAAGAATGACCAATAAATGTATTTGCGAATTTTTGACTTGCCAAGCTTCTTCTACATCGTGCTTAATATCTTGGTCAGCAAAAAGACTTGACAAAATGGTTGATATGTCGGCTATTTTCATTACCGTTTATTTCAAATAATTGTTCTGGGTCGGATAATTTAACATTAGTCTAATAATGTTCTATGACAAATCTATCAGTAGTTTTATATCGCAGTACGTTAATTGATTAGTACAAGTTCAGTTAATTGCTCGTAAGTAACGAGTAACAAACAAAGGCACAGCTTGCAAAGCAAGCAAGCGTCGCAAAGAGGCGCGACTTGGGGCGGTAGCCCCTGTGCCGCATGTACGAGTATCCTAATATAACTGCGTATTGCTATATGTTGCTTGTATTCTCTTAGGCATTACCGAATGAGCAAAAAATCTCGCCATCAAACTATCCTCGACTCCTTGAACCAACTAAGCTATGATACCTACTTAGAGCATTGTCGCTGGATAAAGTATGCTTTAGACTTAGCTCAAACTGCATCGAATGTGGGAGAAGTTCCAGTTGCAGCGGTAATAGTTAATTCCGAGGGTGAAATTAAAGGAGAAGCCGCTAATCGCAAACTAAGAGAACAAGACCCCACAGCACACGCCGAGATAATAGCGATTCGTACAGCATGTAAAACTCTTAATAGTTGCTATCTTGACAATTGTACGCTTTATGTTACCTTAGAACCCTGTCCAATGTGTGCAGGAGCTATTATTCAGGCTCGTCTCAGGTTGTTAGTTTATGGTGTAGATGATCCCAAAACTGGAGCCATTCGTACCGTAACCAATCTACCTGATAGTTACTGTTCCAATCATCGTTTACAGGTATTAGCTGGCATCCAAGAAATGTCCTGTCGTCATCAATTGCAGACCTGGTTTGAACAGCAAAGAAAAGCTAAAACTTAATCTTTTTAACAGCAAAATGCGATCAGCGCGCACATGCGGCACAGCTACTATCGCCAAAAGTCTTGACATGCGGTGACTTCGAGCTTTGCGCCGTTTAAGAAGCGAGCGTCTGGCTGAAAAATATATCATTCTCATGTTTGAATATTAAAGACATGAATACTAACAACTTATAATGTGTCGATTATTAGGCTATCTCGGTTCATCAGTTCAATTAGAGCGTATATTAATCAAACCAGAACATTCTTTGGTTATTCAAAGCTACAAACCGCAAGAAATGACAGCAGGATTGCTGAATGCTGATGGATTTGGCATTGGTTGGTATGATGATTCTCAATCCCCAAACCCACCTTATACCTATAAGAATATTTTGCCAATTTGGAACGATGCCAATTTGCCACAACTGGGACGCTATATTAAATCATCATGCTATTTAGGATATGTGAGGAGTGCTACTTCTAACCTTTCCGTGGATATGATTAATTGCCAGCCGTTTTCTCATGAGAATCTACTATTTGTTCACAATGGCTTTATTGATGACTTTCGTCAGACTCTCTACAGACCAATTCGCAATAAACTCCATGATTTTGCTTATCAGCGTATAGAAGGTACTACTGATTCGGAGCATATTTTTGCTCTGGTGGTTAATGAGTTAGAAATCAATAGCCAACTTAGCTTACAGCAAGCCTTGAAAAACACTATTTTACGCTTGGTAGAATTAGCTCAACCAGACGATATTAATTTTTCCGCCAATATAGTTTTGAGCAACGGTAAAGAATTGGCTGCCAGTCGCTATGCTAATCGTGAAGCAAGTCCTACTTTATACTATACAAAGGATAAATCCTTCTCCGATGCCGTAATTATCGCCTCGGAGCCTTTATTTGAAGGAGACTGGGTTGCTTGTCCAGAAAAAAGTCTTATTGGTGTAGGAGAAAATCTTGAAGTTAGCATCTGTTCAATCTCTTAAAGGATCAATCGCTAAAAGATTACAACAAACTCGTCAACAAACATGGGATCTGTTGATTGGGATCGATCCCACACTTTTTGATCAACAAGCTCATCCAGAATTTAGCCCTATAGGTTGGCATTTTGGTCATATTGCTTTTACCGAAGCCCACTGGATTTTAAAAAATCTAGCAGATCAAGATCCTGGCTTTCGAGAATATCAACTTCTATTTGCTGCCGATGGTTTACCTAAAAGTGAAAGACAAAAATTACCTAGTACAACCGCAATTAAAGAATATCTCCAAATTATTCGCGAAAAAACCCTAGATTACCTGGAATATTGTCCAGTAAATGAGCAAGAGCGTTTGTGGCGTTGGTTGATGCAACACGAAACTCAACATTGTGAAACAATTTCTCTGGTTTGGCAATTACATCTCTCACGAAATTTATCAATCGCAAATCTAAGTAACTCAAAATCTATAGTCCCCCAAGACTCAATTTCTCCTATTGCTAACTCCGACTCAGGAATGGTTGAGGTTGCAGCAGGAGAATTTGTTATGGGGTGTAATTTGCTAGAGGCTTTGGATAATGAACAACCAGCTCACAAAATACACTTAGATGACTATTGGATTGACCGCTTTCCCGTTACTTGTGAACAATACTCGATCTTCATGAAGGAGGGTGGTTACCAAAAGCGCAAATATTGGAGTGAAATGGGATGGCATTGGTTGCAGGAAAATCCTGTAACCCAACCTTTATATTGGTCTTCAGATTCAGATTGGTTGACCCATCCTGTTTACGGCGTGAGCTACTACGAAGCAGAAGCCTACGCAAATTTCGTTGGGAAAAGATTACCAACAGAAGCAGAGTGGGAAAAAGCAGCTCAAGGAGCATCTACAAACTGTAACCATAGCCGTCTGATTGGACATACTACTCCCGTTAATACCTATGGAGAAGGGAGTATTTATGGTTGTCACGATATGCTGGGCAATGTTTGGGAATGGACTGCTTCTTGGTTTGGAGGTTATTCACAATTTGATTACTACCCTTATCGTGGATATTCAGAAGTATATTTTGATGAGCAGCATCGAGTTTTACGTGGAGGTAGCTGGGCAACAGATAGTCTAACCCTGAGATCTAGTTTTCGTAACTGGTATCACCCCAGCGTAAGACAGATTTTTGCGGGGTTTCGCTGCGCCATGGACGACTAATATAGTCGTTTTAATTGATTTTTGAGTGCATGAGTATATGCGGCAATGCGGGCGGTCACGGACGGCTAGAAGTTTTGAGGAAACCTCAAAACTCGCGTCCTCAACAATGTGAGGGAACCAAGTCTTCGACTTGCTTCGCAAACACATTTACGCCCTTAAAACTTACGCCTTTATTCTTTCTGGGGACTGGAAATTAGGAAGTGTCAAGTGAAATCTATTATCCTCAATTTTTATTTGAAATAACTATAGCATTACGTATTACTCCCATCCCGTCATAAGACTACCGAAAAAGAACAACAGTAAATCAACAATAATCTGTATTTTCAATAGGTAATCATTGAGTGGGATGGGAGTAAGGTTAGGACACTTTAAAAAATTTCTACTTCCTACTTCCTACTTACAAACTAATAACTGTCGTAATGTCCTAATCTAATTTTGTACGGCTATATATCTTACTGAGACTACAGTTGCAGCCAAAACCATTTTGCATTTCTGTCAGCAAACATAGTTCAATCAGCGCAAGTTTGGATGGGTTCACTTCGTCAAATCGTCAAAATAGCAGCACTACACGCCCTTTTATAATTTGCAATCATTTAATTCAAAGCTAATACTTTGTCGCTTTACTGAATATATTATTAAACAATAGCAATCATGTTTAATCGCCGTGCTGCTATAGTTATCAATAAAATCTATGCTAAAATCAACACTTTTAGCTCCGTAATCTTTTGCTTTTTTAAGCATAAAACACAATTACAATTAATGAAATTGTTGATTTTAGTTGATTATCTACGTTATTAAATTCATTAATTGTACTTTAATCTCTATCAGTTAAGCTTTTATAATTAATTTCAAACTGTGTCGTTAAACACACTTTTTAGGCAGAACTAAACGTTAATACTATTGAACAGCTAAAAATTAGAAGAGTTAATTAAGGAATTAATCTTGATCTATGAAATTGCGTTAGCCTTTTTTTAGATTGTGATTTTCCAGTCAAGTAAACAAAAAACCCTAGAGCAAGTTAAATATCATGGCAAAAAGAACTTTTGGTGTAATCGGGTTAGCCGTAATGGGGGAAAATCTTGCCCTCAATGTAGAAAGTCGCGGATTTCCTATCGCTGTCTATAACCGTACTGCTGGCAAAACTGAGACATTTATGGCAGAACGTGCTCAAGGCAAAGACATAAAAGCGGCTTATTCTCTAGAAGAATTTGTCCAAACTCTCGAACGTCCTCGTAATATTTTAGTCATGGTTAAAGCAGGAAAACCTGTA
>JBCCDL010000389.1:0-6048 GCA_039030815.1 Cyanobacteria bacterium P01_A01_bin.83
ATTCTTCCCGATGCTGATGGTTTTAGCACCACAATCGCGAAGTGAGGTAGGGGCGCAGACGAGTTATAGAAGCGTCAGCCAGCTGCGCTGTCTGCCCACATGATGAAAGATCCAAGAGCGCTTCTTGAAAGGCCTCCATCGAGGCGGTTTCGCTTCCGTTTGCTGCGATATCAAAGGCTCTGTCGAACGTATCTGTGTCAATTTGTATAGCGTTGTCAAGTAGCTTTCGTATGCTTTCCTTATCCAAGGCTTGCTTGTAATCGTCTGGAGTCAGCATCAAGGTTTCCCCTGTTGTCATTTTCCAACTTGATATTACACACATATACACTCTGATCGACATACGTATGAAGAAGAATAAACAGACCCAGGAGGGGGAGACAGGCATTGTCTGCAAGGCTAGTATGACCGACCTCTATACATCGTCTGAAAAGCGTTGGGCTCGTTCCCGTGGTTTCGGATGTCCCCAACTGACTTAAACTTGGGCGGAGTAATGTCAGTTCGAATCGTGGGAGTACCAAACACTCTTTCTGGACTCATTTTCAACGTCCCAGCGTAGATGCTTTTGCCAAGGTCTGGATCAGGTTCCTGTGCAGGCAGGTAGCAAAAAACCAACCTTGCTCAAAACCACTAACTATAGAGCAGTAACTTGAAGTTCCTGCTAACATTCCTACTTCTGCATAACAATTATATTCGGAGTAATAAAACAAACGAGCCATTCCTTTTATAGAAGGAGAGGTATAATCAACTAACTTTTTAAAGCCGATTCTTTTTAATTCGCTACAATAACAATTAAATAGATCTATGTCTAGATCCAAATGAGTATGGTTTTCTAAATTAGTCTTATTTATAACTAATGGTGGTACGGCTTGAAATAATAAAATTTTAACTACGATTTCTATAAATAAAATCCAAGTGATTACAATAGCTAAAGGAATTGTCAATCCCAGACCGATAAAGATCGATTGGATGTTGTTGAGGAATATAATCGTAACAATTCCCATAATAAAAGAGGTGAAAAACTTCTGCATTGCTCGCAATAGAATTAAATAAAACTAAGGTTATTATTCCCAAAGCAAGCCTATATAGCCGTACAAAGTTATGTTAGGACAATCCAAAAGTTGACGGTTCGTAAGTAGCAAGTAGTAAGTAGCGAGTAGCAAGTGTCCTAATCTAAATACGTAATGCTATATATAGAAGTAAAACTGAATCGCTATTATGTATACGATTTTTAGGTTCTGGTATAGTTGAATTTATTAATCCAAACTAAAAACCTAAATCTGCCTTAGCAATTTCCGCTGCTGCATACACCTCTTCATTGGACATTTCTTCCCAATCAGTACAGCCAATCTCACGGTAGAATTGAGCATCGTATGCTCTAGTTCTTACTACCACAGGCATTGGCACCGCATGACCTAAGATCAAAGCCTGTTGTTTAGAATCTAATTTAGCCAAAACCGACTTTAAATTTGCGCCACCAGATACCCCAGTAAAGATGGCATCGATATCTTTTTCGTCATTAAGTAAACAGGTAACACGAGTACCAATTTGGGACATGACTTCATTATCAATCCCAGAGGGTCGCTGATCGACTACTAATAAGGTGACAAAATATTTCCGCATTTCACGGGCGATGGTGCCAAAGATGGTTTGATGCACCACACTTGAATCTAAGAAACGATGCGCCTCTTCGATAGTAATTACTAATTGACGGGGTTTATCTAGAGGATTCTTAGTTTGTAAGAAGTGATCGGCTTTTTTAACGTAGCTGGCATGAATGCGACGAGTAATCATGTTAGTTGCCAGCATATAAGATAGCATGTTTGATTGAGAGCCAAATTCGATGATCACATTCTTACCCGCAGCTAAATCTTGGATTAACTGATCGATATAGTTATGAGGACAGGCTGAACGAATATATTTAAGACTATCAAAACGTTGTAGTTTACGTTGCAAAGAAGAAATTGAGCCTGCATGTCCTTTTTGTTCGCAAAAAAGCTTGATATCTTCATTGGTCATGTTCAACAACTGTATGATCCAAGATCTACCATATTCACTCGCTAAAATATTGGCATTATCCATGGCTGCTTCAGAAAGACCTAATTCCGAAGAAACTAATTTTAAGTCGGCAATTTCAATCTGATCGTAACTAAGATACAGTTCCTGAGCATCCCTTACCCCACGACGTTTGGTAGATTCTGGATCGAGAGTATACATTACTACTTTTCCTGGGAAAAGCTGACGCAAACCTTTAACAGTACTTACCTGCTTGCCTTCTTTCATAGCTTCCCAACCATACTCAGAGTGCATGTCAAACATCAAATTGACCGCCGCATCCTTACGAATCACCCCTGATAACAAAAGACGGGTTAAAAAAGATTTACCTGTTCCCGATTTACCAAAAATACCGTTACTGCGCTCAACAAAACGATCAAGATCGATGCAGACAGGTACATTCATATCAAGGGGTTGCCCAATCGCAAAATTACGGCGTAGGGGGTCGTCTTCCCAACCAAAGACACTGCGAAAGTCATGTTCTGTCGCTTCATAGACCTGACTAAAGTGAGCAGGAATAGTTTTGACAGGCAGTAATTCCATCTCGGCGCTTGTCTGTGGCTGCAATGACCCGAGGCTGGTATCTGTATTTATATTTGGCGCAATAGGGAGACTAGAAAAATCGCTTTGAGTAGCCGTAGGGGTAAACATCAGCATTGGCGAGAGGTCTATAGTGCCATAAGTACCACTTCCTGCCAACACATCCCGTAAAAAAGTATCTTCAATTGGCGGAGGATTAGCAATAATGCGATCGCTCGAACAACCCAAAGAGACATCAGTCAGGAGGCAAAAGAATCGAGATCTGGTTCCCTGTACCACTAAGAATTTACCAACACGCATATCTTCAACTGATACATCAGGGTGTAATCTTACTTCTAAACCTTTGGTTAGAGAACCTTGAATGACTGAACCCAAGGGAAGTTGAGAATTCATATTTTGCTAATTAAATAATTAAATAAATTAAGAACAGGAAATAGAATCAATGTGAGTACAAACTATATTTACAAGTATCTTGACCATCCTTTATGGCGACTGTCATGTTTATGTATTATGAACATAAACTTAGTTAGAAATTTTTTATGGTTGCGATTGTAAATGTTGGCATCATTGGACTCATTTTGAAATTGCCAGTAGAGAAATTGTTGCTTTGGAGACTCAACTACCCAACATGAATCATTAAATTTTTCCTCCGTTGTTTTCGAGTTAGCATTTTATAATCTGAGGCAAGTTATTGTCGAGTTTAGACATATTTTGCTGTCAAATTATACTTAATTTGGCTAATTTTAGTCGATTAAGCTGATAATATCCTATCAAATTAAAATAAAAAGCTACGACTTTAGGTACTTATATACAAGGATCAAATTTTCATGGGGACTGATTACGCTATAGCTTGCAGAGACTGTCTAGAATTTATCGACCTGCATAAATGGTCTATTCACGAAGAAGCGGGACGTTGCCTCGTAGCTGCTCACAATCTGTCTCATGATCCTTCAAGATCTTTTATGCCCCAAAGGATTCCCAGCATATCCAATCAACTTGTTGTTCCAGTTACTGCTCAACAACTTAGAGATTGTTTAGGTGACTTTGTACCCTGTCAGCCCTATATTGAAGAATTATTACCTTTTGTACGCGATTTTATAGTATCTCATCAAGATCATTTTCTGTTCCTTAGTTGCGATACTGGAGAACATCCCTGGGATTTCGGAGAACCTAGATGTTTTGACTGGAGAGAAATTCAAGCTAAGTTTAATCATAATGGTCAATTCTTACCCAAAAACCTGATACAAGACTTCGGGTTTCGTTATTGGGAAGAAGTATTGGAATACTATCTTAAACACAAATCTTGGTTTTTATCTGAGCAGATGAGAGATGACCTCGAAGCATTGAAACAAGCTTTTGAGCAAGAAGTATCAGCTATCGATTGAAATTAATAATAACGATAGTGATATTGAATCCTAGCGCGCAAAGCGATCGCAAATTTATTCATTCGGTCTATTTTTTTGATAAAAGGACTCTGAAAAATTACCTAAAATTAGCGAAAAATGGCTGTTAGCACCTACTAAATTATGTCAACGCATGATGGGACTACCATGATGACTGACAAGGTACCATTTTTGTGCCATCTTTTGAAAAACATTAGTAGCTAATGATTGTGCTTTCATTCTTCTGCCCTGATTGGACTGCAATACTACTTCTCGCAACACTACATATGCCAGTGCTTGATCCACTTCAACATTAATAATTTCGATGTCTATTTCTAAAGAAGCAGTATTTTGAAAAATAGCTTGCCATGAATTTCTAATATCCTCCCAGCCTAAGATAGGAGAACTACCAGGATGAATACAGATGCTGGTTGAACCCTGCCACCATAATAAATTCATTGCCGAGAGATCTCGATTAGTAAAAGCATTATAAAAAGCTTCATTTGCCGCTAAGACAGCTTCTTGATCAGTTGGATTGGTCATAAAAAAAGTTTATCGAACATCTATAGAAAAAATCTATGGTGCTTATCGTCTTCATTATATTTTCTGAACTCGCACAAAAAACTATAATAGTCAGGCAAGATTTAATGATGCTGGAGAAATTCTTATGGCGCGGATGTATTATGATGAGGATGCCAATTTAGATCTGTTAAAAGATAAAACAGTTGCAATTATTGGTTATGGCTCTCAAGGACATGCTCATGCTCTAAATCTCAAAGATAGTGGGGTTAATGTAGTTGTGGGCTTGTATCCTGGAAGCAAGTCAAAAGCTATAGCTGAAGCTGAGGGATTAACCGTACATCCTGTAGAAGATGCAGCCAAAGCAGCAGATTTAATCATGATCCTGCTTCCTGATGAGGTTCAGAAGCAGGTTTATACTCAGCAAATTGCTCCCCATTTAACTGACGGCAAGATTTTGGCTTTTGCTCATGGGTTTAATATTCACTTCGGTCAAATTATTCCTCCCAAAGGCGTGGATGTCATGATGGTTGCCCCCAAAGGACCTGGACATCTAGTAAGACGTACCTATAGTCAGGGACAAGGAGTACCTTGCTTGTTTGCAGTATTCCAAGATGCTACAGGACAAGCACGCGATCGCGCTATGGCTTATGCTAAAGGTGTCGGCGGCACTAGAGCAGGTATTTTAGAAACTACTTTCAGAGAAGAAACTGAAACCGATTTATTTGGCGAACAGGCGGTACTTTGTGGTGGTCTGAGCGCTTTGATTAAAACAGGGTTTGAAACCTTAGTCGAAGCTGGATATCAGCCTGAATTGGCTTATTTTGAATGCTTACACGAAGTTAAATTAATCGTTGACTTGATTGTTGAGGGTGGTTTAGCGAAAATGCGTGACAGTATCTCGACTACTGCTGAATATGGTGATTACACTCGTGGACCAAGAGTAGTCAATGAAAGTACTCGTGCTGAGATGCGTAAAATTCTTCGAGAAATTCAGCAGGGAGACTTTGCCCGTGACTTTATTTTGGAAAACCAAGCTGGTAAACCAGGATTTACTGCCACTCGTAGATTAGAAGCAGAACATCCAATCGAAGAAGTGGGTAAAGATGTCCGCGCCCACTTTAGCTGGCTCAAAAACGATTAATTATTATTTTGAGTAATGCTTAGGGTTTATCCCCAAAGAGAACAAGCACTGCTTAGTTTGATGCTATGGGGAGTTTCTTATCTTGATTGGCTAAAGAGATTAATTCCATAGATATATTAGTGAAGGAGAGTTAAAGTTAACTCTCCTTTTTGTTTTTAAAGCTCTCATAATTCACAGAATGCGATCGCACCATACTCGGCATCGCTTGCCTGAAAGGCTTGCTACAGAAGAGTTAACAGAGATTTTGCCTCAGTTTCGTTCTTGGTTCTTACACAGTCTTTGATAAATGATTGCTCAATAGATCAATTCAGGCTGTTTGACATTTTTATTTTTGAGTTTTGCATAACCCCTCATTAGCCAGAAATACAAAACCACAGAATACCAAACACACACTATCTCAACTCAATCATG